>DAOWBV010000023.1 GCA_030633885.1 Planctomycetota bacterium | reverse complement strand
GTAAAAACACCATGGGCAGGGACAAGCCCTGCAGCTACAAGCTTGACTTAATGGCATTGGGGTTGACCCTGAAGGTGTCTTTTTTTTCGTCCAGCGCTAATGACGCGATCAGGCTGATCACCGCCATGCAGATCAGATAATAAGCAATAATATTAATGCTATCAAAATGGAATATAAGCCAGGTGGCAATGAATGGGGCGGTCCCGCCCAAAAAGGATAAGGATAGGTTATACCCGATCCCAATACCGCTATAGCGTACCCGCGAAGGAAACATTTCAGCTAAGGTCACCGGTATCGGTCCGATAAAAATGCTGAGCAGGACAGCAAATATTAATTGAGCGGTCAGCGCGGAAGTAAAGGTCGCGTGGGTGACTAACGCGAAAAGGGGATAGGCCGCGATCGCGATGCTGAGCGCGCCAAAGATATGTAACGGCCGGCGTCCTAACTTATCTGAAAGCCAACCGGTGATCGGTATCAGGACCATCAAAACAGACATGGAAATAACGTTGATCATGAGCGCGTGTTTTACCGGCGGATAGAGCACGTGCGTCAGAAATGTCGGCCACCAGACAAACAAGAGATAAAAACCGCCGCCGGAAAGTATGACCAGCGCGACTAAATGGAAAATGCGGCCGGGGAAATTGCTGACAACATTTATTATCGGGTTTCGGCTGATTTGGCCCATCTTTTTTGTCTGTTCGAAATCAGAAGTTTCTTTTAATCCGGTCCTCATCCATAAGGCAAAGAATCCGATCGCCAACCCGGCAAAAAACGGTATCCGCCAACCCCAACTGATTAAAGAAGCGTGGGGTAACAATCCATGGATTATCGCCGCGACCAGAGACCCTAACAGGATCCCCCCGATAGCACTGCATTGCGTAAAGCTACCCCAGAACCCGCGTTTCTCCGGCGGGGCGCACTCGGTCGTAAAGCATATGGAACCGATAAATTCTCCACCGACAGATAAGCCCTGCAGCAGGCGTAAGGTAATAAGTAAGATCGGCGCCATCAACCCGATTTGCGCGTAGGTCGGCAGGATACTTATCAGGAATGTCGGGATAGCCATGAGCATAACCGAAGCCTGGAGCGCGGTTTTACGGCCGAACTTATCTCCCATTCGTCCGAAAATCACACCGCCCAGAGGCCGGGCAAAATAACCGGCCGCGAAAACACCAAAAGCGCTTAAGAGCGACGTGACCGGGTTATCCGAGGGGAAAAACTGTGTTCCGATGATCGGGGCAAAGTATCCGAAGACAGCGAAATCGTACCATTCCAGAACATTACCGATTATTCCCGCGGTAATATTTTTTTTGATATTCGCCGACTCAACTTTATTTGGATGGTCAAGCGCGGGTTTTCCGGATGTTTTTTTAGGATTCAGGTGAGCTCTGATCGCGTAAGACAAATAGGTCGATCCATCCGTTTTGTTATCGGATGGTCCACTCTTTTTCAACCCATCATTTTCGTGATCGTTAACCCCGTCGGGTTCTTTATTCATTCAGGGGGATCCTGGTGTCAGAATTCATCATTATCTTAACAGGTAATAAGTTATTGCTTAATGATGAGTTCTGACGCCGATGAGAATTAAATTGATTCGATTTGCCAGTATTCCAGGTCTACCGGTGTTGCCCGGCCGAAAATAGTAACAATGACCTTGACGATCCCTTTGGCTGGAGTGATCTCGTCCACGACCCCATCGAAATTTTCAAACGGGCCTTCTTTGATCCGGACGTTATCGCCTTTTTTGAATTTGATCTTAATTATGGGTTTCTTTTCGGCGGAAGTGGCGCTTTCCATCATCATCACTTTTTCCACTTCGTGCTTGGCCATGGGGGTGGGTTTTTTCAGGCCGAGGAAATCACCGATGCCCGGGGTGTTCTTGACGACCATCCAGGTGTCGTCATTCAGTTCCATTTCGACCATCAGGTAACCGGGGTAAAGCTTGCGGGTAATAATTTTTTTCTTGCCGCTTCTGATCTCGGAAACCTGCTCGGTTGGTACGATCACCCGGGTGATCAATTCTTCCGCGCCCTTGGCTTTAATATTTTTTTCGAGGGTTCGTTTTATTTGTTCTTCCTTGCCGCTCTGACCGCGGACTACGTACCATTCTTTTGACACCAGAGTTCTCCTTCCGATTAATGCAAACCGATCAATTTCATGAATTGCAGCAGGATATTGTCCGTAAAAAACAGAAAGACGCCGATAAAAATGACCGAAATGATCACGGCGACGGTCGAACCGATGTGTTCATGGCGCGACGGCCAGGAAACCTTCCGTAACTCTGCTTCAGTCTCGATCAAAAAATCAGCGGTCGATGTTTTATTGATAACCAGGATGTAGATCAGAAACACACCCAGAATAAATACGGCCGCGCTGATAAGCATGCCGTGGGTGATCGGGTTTTCGAAAAACGGGACGCTAAACAGGGTTTTTCCCCACCAGGTGGCCTGTCCGTCCTGACCGAGTTTCGGTAATATTTCATCCGCGTGGTAAAGGGAGACCGCTCCGAAGAGGGCCATGAGCGTCAGCGCGCCCCAGGTGACCATCCGGGAAATGGTGCCTTGTCCTTTTTTGTAATATTCCAGTTTCATAATAAGTTTTATGTTGGTGGCAGGTCCGGAGGGATTCGAACCCCCAGCATCCGGTTTTGGAGACCGGCGCTCTACCAATTAGAGCTACGGACCTATCCTGGTCCTTAACCGGAGCCCGTCCCGACGGGATGCCGAAAGCCAAAGGACGGGATCACCGGATACTATCCACGCGCCAGTCCGGATAGGGACGGTGCGGGATTCCGTCCTGAAGCCGAGTCAGCTCGCTGCAGGACTTTATTTTTTTCTTTCCTTATGGGGCGTATGGGCCCGGCAAAGCCGGCAGAACTTTTTCAGTTCTAACTTGCCCTGTTTCGTAGTGTTTTTCGTGACCCGGTAATAGCGGTCCTTACACTTGGTACATTCTAAAAATAGCCAGTTACGCATAATTTATTTATTCCTGTCGACCGATTTTATCGGCCGAGTCTCCCGTCTTGAGCGAAGTTCGCCCCGAACGGGGCGGCGCTCGGATTAACTGAGCGGGATGGGTTGATAAACGGAAGCGCCGATGAATTATTTAACACGGGGAAAACTTTTTGGTCTTGGATTTATTTTCCGAGGAAATTAATCTTCGCCGGCCCAGCCTCCGTTGTCATCCGCGGAGGCTGGCGACTCCGAAGTAAAATTATTCTACGACTTTAGTCACGACACCCGCGCCAACCGTTCGTCCGCCTTCTCTGATCGCGAAACGCAGTTTGTCTTCCATGGCGACCGGCGTGATCAGTTCCACCGAGGCTTTAACGTTATCACCGGGCATGACCATTTCCGTGCCCTGCGGCAAAGCGACTTTGCCGGTGACGTCGGTCGTCCGGAAATAGAACTGCGGCCGGTAACCGGAGAAGAAAGGTGTGTGTCGACCGCCTTCTTCTTTTGATAACACGTATATTTCCGCTTCGAATTTAATATGAGGCGTAATGGAACCGGGTTTCGCGACGACCATGCCGCGGGAGAGTTCGTCTTTTTCCACGCCGCGCAGTAACAGGCCGACGTTATCGCCGGTGATCCCTTCATCCAGTAATTTATTGAACATTTCAACGCCGGTAGCGACGCTTTTTTTAACTTCTTTGGAAAAACCGACAATATCCACGGCTTCACCGACTTTGACTTTACCGCGTTCGATCCGGCCAGTCCCGACCGTTCCACGGCCTTTAATACTGAAAACGTCTTCGATCTGCATCAGGAAAGGTTTGTCCAGTTCCCGGACCGGTTCCGGAATAAATGTGTCCAGCGCGTCCATTAATTTCCAGATCGCGCCGCACCACTCACATTCTTTTTTAGCGCAACCGCATTCCAGAGCTTTTAAGGCCGAACCCCTGATGATCGGTGTTTTTTCGCCCGGGAATTGGTATTTGTCCAGTAATTCTCTGACTTCGACTTCAACCAGATCCAGTAATTCCGTATCGGTGACCAGATCGACTTTGGAAAGGAAAACGACCAGGGCCGGGACCTGCACCTGACGGGCCAGTAAAACGTGTTCCCGGGTCTGCGGCATCGGGCCGTCCGCGCCGGAAACGACCAGGATCGCGCCGTCCATCTGGGCCGCGCCGGTGATCATGTTCTTAATGTAATCAGCGTGACCCGGACAATCAATGTGCGCGTAATGGCGTTTGACGGTCTCGTATTCCACGTGGGCGACCATGATGGTCAGAATTTTGGATTCACCGCGCTGCTCACCACCTTTGGCGATCTCCGCGTAACTCTTAGCGGTCGACATATTATGTTTCGCTAACATATTGGTGATCGTACTGGTCAGAATAGTTTTACCATGGTCAATATGACCGATGGTGCCGACGTTTAAATGTGGTTTAGTTCGTTTAAATTTTTCCTTTGCCATTGTTCACGGCCCTCCTTAAAATAAAACTAACGGGAATTTGTTTCTAGCTGTTGATGGGATTTGAACCCATGACCTCGTCCTTACCAAGGACGTGCTCTACCGCTGAGCTACAACAGCATAAAATTTCGACCTGAAATTTTATGCGAAAGATTAAAGATTACATAATATATTTTTCCGTCCGGTTGTCAAGATAAATTTAAATTTTATCCGAATAAATTTCAGGGGTTATGACTTCCAGTCATTAATCCGGTCCGTACGGTAAAATAATAAGCGGGCCGCCCCTACATTAATGATAAATGGGCAAGGATAAATGGGCGAGCCTCGCTCATCTCAGATGAGTGGTATCACTCATCTGAGATGAGCGGGCGATGGGAATCGAACCCACATGGCCAGCTTGGAAGGCTGGAGCTTTACCATTAAGCTACGCCCGCGATAACTAAAAATGGGCAGGAGAGGATTCGAACCTCTGAAGGCTAAGCCAGCAGATTTACAGTCTGCCCCCTTTGGCCACTTGGGTACCTGCCCGTATTTCCAGTTAGTTAACAAGCTGGGAGCGGGATTCGAACCCGCAACCTCCGGTTTACAAAACCGGGGCTCTGCCATTGAGCTATCCCAGCCCCGCCCTTTCTAGCAATAATTTATTATCTTCGCCGGAAAGGGCGGGGCTGGCATAACAATTCGTCAGAGACGAATTATTATTAAATCATTTTTTTCAGTTCTGTCAATCTTTGTTCTATCCGCTCGTTGCGGAAAAAGGCCGGTGGCGGTGTTTCCGTGGTTAATGATTGATAGATAAGGTAACCGGGTCGTTTGTTTTTTTTCTTGAGGACGGCGACCGGGAGAACCAGCGGACGGTGAATTCGCAGGCAAGCGTTCAGTTCGGCCCAGAGTTTTTTGGCTGTTCCATAACCGGGGAATATTTTAACCGTGACCGGGCCGGCCGCCTGATCACTTCCGTTCGACCGGCCTGATCCGGGTATTTCTTTCGTGATCTCACCGGCTTCATCCAGATGGTGGACCAGCCGGTTGATTTCTTCTTTGGTAAAACCGGGTTGGTGGAGTTGAGGGTATTTTTTCCGGTAAAACCCTTTGAATTGAGCGGAATGATACCGGCCGATATTGCGGCTTTCGATCCAGCTGACCAGTTTCGCCCAGCGGTAGTTCTGTTCCGTTATTTGGTCCTGGGCCTCTTTGATTTTTTTCAACCAGGTTTTGGTGATGGCCCGGCCCTTGAAATTTAAATAAGCTTTTAAAAAGCGGATCCGGTCCGGAGTCGAGATCCGTTCCCGGATGCGGTTAAGTTTGGCCAGACTCCAGATCTGTTCTTCAATGTCGAGCCGGCGTCCGAGTTTGACGCGTTCCAGGTCGATAAACCAGAGTTTGAACCGGTGGTCCGGTAAAGTCTGGATCAGAATATTGTTCGGGTCAAAGTCTTCCTGTCGGATCCCTCTTTTATGGATGGTGTTGGCCAGCTGGCCGTAGGCCAGGATATTTTTTGTCCGGGTTGGCTGGTCAAACGGTGCCACGCCGGCGGGCGTTAAAAAATAAGCGCTCAGGTTGGAGCAAGTTTTCAGTTCCCGGGTGACCAGGATGCTGAAAAATAGTCCCCGGGGCGCTTTCCGGCTCACGCCGACTGCTTCCGGTACGATCGTGTTCACGCCCCGATAAGCCACCTGGCGGCTCAAGTTGAATTCTTTCATCGCTTTGGGTCCCTGAAATAACCGTCGAAGCCAGTTGAACGGATGGTAACCGTGATAGATCTTCAGTAAATAAATGTTTTCCGTACCGTGGATCGTTAGCCGCCATAATTTTTTTACTTTATGTTCTTTCAATAACTCAAAAAATAATCCTTTCCCGCGTGGGTTCAGATCTTCGGAAAACTCAAGATTGTTCAACGCTTCTTCCAGGAAACTGCTTTTGATCAACCAGTTGACCCGGATCAGCGGTCGGGTCGTTGGCTGCCAGTGTTTGAGGGTCATCCGTTCCGGCCGTAACCGGAAGTGCCAGAGGCAAATATTAAAAAGAACAGACGTTTTGTTTTTTAATTTCTTGACCAGGCCCAGGGTCAGGACCATCGCGGTGAAAGTTGTCAGGAACTCAAACATTATTTTCAGCGGTTGGCCGATCCCCATAAGTAAACAGCAGGCGTTTGACCGGTGCTTGCGGAAAAATTTGTAGAGCGAGTTAAGGTATTCGATCTTGGCCGGGATAAGTAATTGTTTTTTTGTTTCGCCCTGCAGGTGATAGACCCGGGCGGCCGGGACCACGTTGATTTCATATCCTTGACGGCGGATGCGTAAACACCAGTCGGTTTCTTCCAGAAAGACAAAGTAATCTTCATCCAGCAATCCAAAGTTTTTGATCGCTGAGGACCGGACCATCATACAGGCGCCGACCAGCGAATCAACCGCGAACGGTTCGGTCCGGACCTGGCGTTTACTGGGGTATCGTTTGGGGAATAATACTTCCAGGATGCTCCGGTTAAAAAGTTCCCCGATGACCGTCGGAAAATTAGCGAACGAATTCTGGCGGGAACCGTCCAGGTTCAGCAATTGCGGTCCGGCTAACGCTGTTTTCGGATGTTTATTCAGATAGCGGACCAGTTCTTCCAGCGCGTTGGGGGTGATGAGGGTGTCGCTGTTCAGGATCAATTTATAGCGGGCGCTTGTTCTGCGCCCGGTCGAAGGGCTTGTCCTGCCGCCTTTGGCGAGCCTCGCCTCTGGCGGGAGCCTGGTCGAAGGATTAGTTTGCTGTAAGCCCTGATTGGCGGCCCGGGCAAAACCGTAATTTTCCGGGTTTTGGATGATCCGGATATCAGGGTAGTTTTCCCGGACCATGTCCACGCTGCCGTCGGTTGATCCGTTATCCACCAGCACTGTTTCAGTAGAGATATTTTTGACGTTAGTTTTAATGGAAGCCAGGCATTCATGGAGGGTCTGGCGGGTATTCCAGTTAATGACGATGATGGCCAGATCCATTAAGATTCTAATCCCTTTAAATAAAATTCGCCGGTTTTCCGGGCCATTTTGATGGCGGAAAAATTATCTTCCACGAACCGCCGTGCCCGTAAGCCGATCTCCAGGGTCATGATCTTATTGTCGAGCAGTTCCAGTATCTTTTCCTTGATCGCTTTATGGTCTTTCGGTGGGATCAGGAAACCGGTTTCATTTTCTTTGATAAAATGGTAGGTTTCTCCGACTGAAGAAGCGATCACCGGTCGTCCGCAAACCATCGCTTCCAGCAGTGACAGGCCCATGCCCATCTGAAGGTAAGGCAGGACAAAAATATCAACGGTCGGCAATACCCGGTAATACTTGGTGATATCCGGCATAAAGATGACCTCGTTCCGCAGCTCCATTTTCGCCACTAACTTCCGCAGGGAATTTTCCAGGCTGCCTTCACCGATGATCAGGAATTTGGCTTGCCGGCCGGTGGCCAGGATTTCTTCGGCCGCTTTCAGGAAATATTCATGCCCACGCCAGGTTTCCAACGGACCGAGAATACCGATCACCGGGGCCTGGCCGTTAGCCGGTGAGGGGGGACTGATCTCTTTGATCCGCCGTTGATTAACCCCGGCGTGGATCAAATGGACCAGTTCTTTGGGGACTTTAGTTTCATTGACCAGGTGTTCCCGGATCCCCTCGGTCAGCGCGACGATACCGCGAATATATTTTTTGTCCAGCTTGATTTTTTTCGGGATCGAGTGGATATTCTGGGCCGTTAACCAATAGGGTGTTTTGGTTTTGGTCGCCAGGCTGGCGCCCAGTCCGGCTAACTGGATCTTCTGAATATGTAAAACATCAGGTTTCGCGGCCTTGATCGTCTCGGCCAGCCGCCGGATAAAAAAAATATCATAGCTCTGACGCTCGATCGCTTTAAAAACCTGAACATCGATTTTTTGTTTTTTTATTTCAGCCAGCAGTTTTCCACCCGCGCAGATGATCTTGACTTGATGGTTTGAATGCTGGAGTTCTTCCGCCAGATTAAAAGTGTACAGAGCGGAGCCGCGATAGCTTACCCCGTCCGTCAATAAAACTATTTTTAAGCGACTGGCCTTGTTTTCGTTCATAAGCGTTTTAGTTGCTGGAGCCGGCTAAAATCAGGGCGGATGAATCGAGATGAATGGCGATACTATTCCCTGGTCTTTCCGGCGTCAGGAAAACAATTAATCTTCTCGGTTAGTTCGGCTCCGGGCCGTCATGAAAAAATACCGCCCGAATTATTTTTCCAGGATGAAAGTGATATTCAGGTGGACCCGGTATTCCACGATCTTGCCGCTTTCGACTTTGGCGTTCATCTTGGTCACTTCCAGGCCGGTAATGCCCCGGAGCGTTTTCGCGGCTCTTTTGAAACCTGCATTGATCGCTTCGTCGAATCCTTTAGATGAGGACGAAATGAGTTGAGTTATTCTGGCAACGGCCATGGTTTTTCTCCTTAAATGAGCCCCGATTGATATCGGGGCGAATTAAATACAAGTTCGTTAGTCATCGCCGCCAAACATATCGTCCAGTTTGGCATCGGCGTCTTTTTTAAAATTTTTATCGATTGATTGTTTGGGAACTTTCTTTTTCCGGGACTTTTCGTAGATGTTCGCCAGTTTTTTGGCGGTTTCATTGCCGTAAAGACGGACCATGCCCAGGGTGGTGCTGTTGTCAAATATGACGCCCAGGATCGTGCGTTCGCCGACCAGGCTCAGTTGGATGTTATCTTTGGTGCCTTGATGGTAGAGAACGGAGAATTCTTCCTGGCCGAGCAGTTTGGCCATTTCTTTGGTGGCCGCGAAACTGCCGGCCACCAGCGCGGAGATCGTATCCAGGTTATAACTGCCCGGATCTCCCTCCTTGGTGATAAAATGACCGTCTTTATCGATCAAGATGGCGCTTTTGGCTTTGGAAAGTTTTAAGAATTCGGCCAGTAGCTTGTTGATCTTCTCGATGTCGTCTTCGTAAAATATCAGACTGTCTTTTCGCAGTTTGTCATCGTCTTTCATGGATCCCCCCTTAATGTTAATCTGCTTAATTTACCACCCGGCGGGCAAAAATCAAGAAAAATTAACAAATATCTGAAAATTTTATTATGTGAAATTTAGACACTGTATCAAATTTTCCGCCCCCAAGTGTCATTGCGAGGAGCGAAGCGACGAAGCAATCTAAAATAGAGATTGCCGCGCTCCCTACGGTCGCTCGCAATGACAATTCGGAAAATTTGATACATCGAAATTTATTGACTATAAATTTTTTTGAGTTAAGATTTATGAACAAATGGTTTTAATGCATATTTATTTTATCAGATCGTAATTAATCTATGATTTGGCAAGTCGAAATCGGTGTTAAGGGAAATCTGCTCGACCCGGTCAGCGAAGGGGTCAAAAGCGATATCCGCGACCTGGGAATTAAAAGTGTTCAGGATGTCCGTTTTGTCCGGATCTATGTGATCGATGGTTCTCTGTCCGAAAACGAGATTGATGTTGTCGCCCGTTCCATCCTGGCTGATCCGGTCATCCACAATTATTCTGTTTCCCGGCCGTTGCAGATTCATTCGGGTTCCAAAAAAAATAAAAAATTCAAGGTGGTCAGTGTTTTCCACAAACCCGGTGTGATGGACCCGGTCGAAGCCAGCACGATTCAATCGATCAAAGATCTCGGTTTCCAATCAGCGGCCGTACGCACCGGCCGGAAATTCATCCTTTACGGCCAGCCCAGCCGCCAGGAGTTGAAGCAGATCTCCCGGAAGATCCTGGCCAATGAAGTGATCGACCAGATATTTTTTAATGATCACCGCGTGGACAAGATTGCCGAAGGCAGTCATTATTCTTTCAATCTTACCCGGATCCCGCTGTTGGAGTTGGGCGACGAAGCTCTGGTTAAGTTGAGCCGGGAACGCCTGCTGGCTCTGGATCTCAAAGAAATGCAGGTGATCAAGGAATATTACACCGGCCAGCGGCGCAACCCGACCGATATCGAATTGGAAACCCTGGCCCAGACCTGGTCCGAACATTGCAAACACAAAACCCTGATGGGCGCGATCGATTATTATGAAGAGATCTCACCGTTGGAAAGGAAACGAGAGCAGATCGATAACCTCCTGCGCCAGACGATCATGCGCGTGACCACCGAACTTGATCGGCCCTGGTGTATTTCTGTTTTCAAAGATAACGCCGGTATTATTGAATTTGATAAGAATCACGCCGTCTGTTTCAAGGTGGAAACTCACAATCATCCTTCGGCCATCGAACCTTACGGCGGGGCCGGGACGGGTATCGGCGGGGTGATCCGCGACACGCTGGGCTGCGGCCTGGGCGCTAAACCGGTCCTGAATACCGATGTGTTCTGTTTCGGCCCGCCAGATCTGCCGGCCCGGAAGTTACCGCAGGGCGTGCTCCATCCGAAGCGGATCCTGAAAGGCGTTGTCGGCGGAGTACGCGATTACGGCAACCGGATGGGGATACCCACCTCGAACGGCGCGGTCTATTTTGATGAACGTTATACCGGTAACCCGCTCGTTTATTGCGGCAACGTCGGCATCCTGCCCCGGACAAAGTGTTTTAAACATCCCCAGAGTGGTGAGCTGATCGTGTTGGTCGGGGGCCGGACCGGCCGGGACGGTATCCATGGTGTTACTTTTGCTTCTCTTGAGTTAACGGAAAGTTCTGAGTCTGTCGCCGGCAGTTCCGTCCAGATCGGCAACGCCATTACCGAGAAAAAAGTGCTTGATACTCTTCTCCAGGCCCGGGACCAGGGTCTTTATTCGTCCATCACCGATTGCGGGGGCGGCGGTCTTTCTTCGGCCATCGGTGAAATGGGTGAAGACCTCGGTGCGCTCGTCCATCTGGAAAAAGTTCCGCTTAAATATCAGGGGCTTTCCTATTCCGAGATCTGGATCTCCGAAGCCCAGGAACGGATGGTTATGTCCGTCCCTTCGAAAAACATTGATGCCTTTATGAAAATATTCGCCGACGAGAACGTCGAAGCGAACGTGATCGGCGAATTTACCAACGATAAAAAATTGACCCTGAAATATCAGAACTATGAAGTCGGCCAGCTGGACATGGAATTCCTTCATCAGGGGTTGCCGAAACTGTTCCGCAAGGCCGAATGGAGAAAACCGAAATATCCCGAACCGAAATTGAAACCGCCGGCCCGTAATTACGGGTCCACCCTTAAAAAAATACTCGGTATGTGGAACATCTGCAGTAAGGAATGGATCATTCGTCAGTATGACCACGAAGTCCAGGGTGGTAGTGTTTTGAAGCCATTACAGGGAATTAGTAACGACGGACCGGGTGATGCCTGTGTTTTTCGGCCGGTTCTCGGTTCGAAACGAGGAGTGGTCGTTTCCAACGGTATGAGTCCCAAGTTCGGTGATATCGATCCTTACCACATGGCCGCCTCCGGTATTGATGAGGCCCTGCGAAATCTTGTTGCCGTCGGTGGTAACCTTGAGCAGACCGCGTTGCTGGACAATTTTTCCTGGGGTAATACTAATAAACCAGACCGCCTGGGCGGTCTGGTCCGGGCTTCCAAGGCCTGTTATGATATTGCTAAGGTTTACGGCACGCCGTTTATTTCCGGCAAAGATAGTCTTAACAACGAATACAAATTCGTTAAAGGGGAAGAATCCGAGACGATCGTTATTCCGCCGTCTCTTTTGATCTCAGCCATTTCGGTCATTCCGGACGTGGGTAATGTTATTTCCATGGACTTGAAAGAGGCCGATAATTTGATTTACCTGGTTGGCTTGACCAAACCGGAGCTCGGTGGTTCTCATTATTATGAATTACTCGGCGCGATCGGTAATAAGGTGCCGCAGGTTGATCCGGTTATGGGAAAAAAGAGTATGCTGGCCTTGTCCGAAGCCATGTTTAAGGGGTGTGTCAGTTCCTGTCACGATCTGTCTGAAGGCGGCCTGGCCGTGGCCGCGGCGGAAATGGCCTTTGCCGGGATGCTCGGATTGAAACTCGACTTGGCGAAAGTCACGGTCAGCGAGACCCTGCTCCGCGACGATATCGTTCTCTTTTCCGAATCTAATTCCCGTTTTCTGGTCGAAGTTCCGCCCTCCATGCAGAACGATTTTGAAGAAGTGATGAAAGATTGTCCCGTTGGCCTGATCGGCCAGGTCCAGTCCGGTAAAAGATTGAAGATCAAAGGATTGAACGGCCGGACAGTGGTGGATGAAAATCTGGTCGTCCTGAAAGAGGCCTGGCAAAAACCGCTACAGTCATGAAGATTGCCAACGACCTTTACGGTCGTTGATATTACGCCAGGATGATTTTTCTCCGGTTCTGTGTCACGTCTTTGGTCGCGTTGCGGGTATCGACCACTATTTTTGCCTGCTTGACGATCCAATCGTAATCAAAACAACCGTGATCGGTGATGATGACCACGCAGTCATGCTGTTTCATCAGGGCGGCGTTCAGCGGTTTTGATTTTAACCGGATGCGGTGTTCCCGGAATTCCGGGAACTTGGCGACGTAGGGGTCGTGATAAGATATCCGGGCGCCTTTTTCCTGCAGGAGTTCGATAATGCGGATGGCCGGTGACTCGCGCATATCATCCACGTCCTTTTTATAAGCTACGCCCATGATCAGTATTTTAGCGCCTTTCAATGTTTTCTTATGCGTGTTCAGCGCTTCGGTTATTTTATGGAGCACGTAATAGGGCATGTAAGTATTGATCTCGCCGGCCAGTTCAATGAATCTGGTCGGCATGTCGTACTGCCGCGCTTTCCAGGAAAGATAGAACGGGTCGATCGGGATACAATGTCCGCCCAGACCCGGTCCGGGATAGAAGGGGTGAAAGCCGAACGGTTTGGTCGAAGCGGCGTTGATCACTTCCCAGACATTAATACCCATCCGGTCAAATAACATTTTCAATTCGTTGACCAGCGCGATATTGATAGAGCGGTAAATATTTTCCAGAAGTTTCGTCGCCTCGGCCGCCTCGGTTGAAGAGACCAGGATGACTTCGGTAACCACCTGTTCGTATAATTTCCTGGCCGCCTGTCCGCTTTTGGCGTCCGTACCGCCGACCACTTTGGGTATTTTTTCCGTGGAAAAATGGGGGTTACCCGGGTCTTCCCGTTCCGGCGAGAAGGCCAGAAAAAAATCGCGCCCGTTTTTCAGTTTGGATTTTTCCAGGATCGGCTGGACCACTTCGGTGGTCGTGCCGGGATAAGTGGTGCTTTCCAGGACGATCAGCTGACCTTTCCGCAGGTTAGCCGAAATAGTTTTAGCGGTTTTTTCGATGAAAGACAGGTCCGGTTCCTTCATGGAGGTCAGCGGGGTCGGCACGCAGATGATGATCACGTCCATCTGCTTGAGTTTTTTGAAATCCAGGGTGGCGGAAAACCCATGTTTTTTTTTCATTTCCCGGATCGTCTGGGACGGGATATGTTTGATGTAACTTTTTCCCTGGTTCAATGATTTTATTTTTTTCTGGTCGACGTCGAAACCGGTGACCCGGAAATTTTCCCGGGAGAAGACCCGGGACAGCGGTAGGCCGACATAACCCATGCCGATGATCCCGATACGCGCCTTTTTTGATTCAATTAATTTTATCAGTTTCATTTTAGATCCCTTAAAAGCGGGGCCAAGCCCCGCAGCTACAAGCTATATATGCAGCTGTGACCCTTGTCCTCCTTAGGACGGACTCGTTCTCTGGCGAGCGGTCGCCCTTGGTATGTTATTTTAATTTTGCCAAAAGATCACTCAGTATCTTAATGTGTTCTTCTTCCTGCTCGATCAGTTTATTGATGTCCGCTTCGCCCCATTCCGGCCGGGTGAACTTTTTCATCTGGAGATAAAAAAGGATCGACGCTTTTTCGAAATCCAGCGCCAGGTTGACCGCGTCTTTCGCTGATTTGATCCGGCCGGCCATCTTGTCCAGATCGATCTCTTTCGAAAAAACATTCGAATCGGCCAGCGTTTTCATGTAAGACATGTCCTCTTCCGGGAACTCCTTGACCGCTTCCGCCGGGATGACTTTGCTGACCACCTTGGCCTGGAGCGACTGGAAGACTTTTACGTGGTTCTCTTCCGCTGACCGTAAATAGGCATAGGTTTTTTTGAGTTCCGGATCTTTTGAGAGATCGATCAACTTTTGATAAAACTTGATCCCGTTTTGTTCGATCTCGATCCCGACCTGAAATATCTCTTCCGCGTTAAAAAAATAAGCCATTTCTTGCCTCCCGCTTTTATTTTTTATCCTTACCTTCCCGTAGCTTCCTGAACTCTTCCATTAATTTTTTCTCTTTGGCCGTCAGACTTTTCGGGATGGTTATTTTTATTGTGGCTAAAAGGTCGCCTCTTTTTTTACCTTTGGGGTACGGTAACCCCTGGTTTTTGAGTTTCAAGACCGTTCCGCTCTGGGTGCCGGCCGGGATCTTCAGGTTCACCTGACCGGCCAGAGTCTTGAGTTCCACCTTTGTCCCGAGCAGGGCCTCGTGCGCCATGACCGGTATCTCGCACTTGAGATTGCGGTCAAGTATTTCAAAAAAATCGTGTGATGTCAAATTAATTATTAAAAAAAGGTCGCCCGCCGGACCGCCGGAGGCACCCGGTCCACCCTGGCCGGCTAACCGGATACGAGAACCGTTGGTTACGCCCCGGGGTATCTTGACTTTGATCTGGCGGGTGCTGGTGGTCTGGCCCTGGCCCCGGCATTGAGGGCAGGGGGTGGAAGTGACCATCCCGCGTTGACGTTGTTGCATGACCATTCCCTGTCCACCGCAGGCCGGACAGGCAGACGGTATTTGCATCTGGAATAACCGGTTCGTGCCGTGAAAGGATTCTTCCAGGGTGATGGCCAGCGATTGTTCCACATCCTGACCGCGTTGGGCCCGGGTGCGGGCGCCGCCACAACCGCCGCCGAAAATACCGGAGGCAATATCCTCGCCCCCGAAAAAAGTGCCGAAGAAATCACTCATGTCGCCGAAATCGAACTGGCCACCGGTGCCGGGTCGGCCCGGGCTGTAATACTGACGGGCGAAATCCTGGTCCTGTGAGACCCGTTCCCAGTTTGAACCTAAGGTGTCGTATTTCTTGCGAGAATCCGATTTGCTTAATACCGCGTTTGCTTCGTTGATCTCTTTGAATCTTTTTTCCGCTTCTTTGTCGCCCGGTTTCAGGTCCGGATGGTATTTCCGGGCCAGTTTGCGGTAAGCGGATTTTATTTCGTCCTGGCTCGCGCCGCGTTTCAGCCCCAGGATCTGATAATAATCTTTGTATTGCATATTTTATGGCTGACGTTTTTCGTGAAAATAAGCACGAAATGACAGATAGGATTGCTATTCGGCCTCGAGTAGTTTTTAATTACTTCTTTTTTTCTTTACGGTCGTACAGGTTCGGATCGATGTTGCCCGGCCCGCCGCAATCAGGAGTGTAGCAGGTCACGTTCGCGAACTTACACTTCTGTTTGCAGGCAGGACAGTTTTCCGGCGGTTGCTTTTCTTCCACGGTATAACCGCAACTCTCGCACCGCCATTTCAGATTCTTTGTCATAATACTTCCTTGTCTTCTTTGACAGGATTTACTGGATTTACAGGAATAAATTAATCGGGTTTATCCGGTTAATCCTGTCCGTTCTTTTTTAGCTTCCCAGCGCCGCGTCGATCTTGGTCTGGTCGAAACCAATGATCACTTCGCTGTCGATCTTAATCACCGGCACACCGGACTGACCGGTCAACTTGGTCATTTCTTCCGCCCTGGCAGAATCGGTCGAAACGTCGAAGTTCTGGAACTCCACGTTTTTTGATTTCAGATAATCCTTTACCTTAATGCACCACGGACACGTCGGGGTTGAATAGACCATGACAGTTTTCATAGCCAAATCCTTTCAGTCGGTTTTATTTTAATATATCCAAGCATTCATATAGCGACGATACTTTTGAAAGAGTTATTCCCTTCACATGAGAAAGGTTGCTCGCGTTTTCTTTTGGTAAAATTATTTGTTTAAAACCCATCCGCTGGACTTCCTGGATCCGTTTATTAATATGGTTCACGGCTCGTATCTCACCGCTCAGGCCGACCTCGCCGATAAAGATTGACGAGCCCGGCACGGGTTTGTTCTTGAGGCTGGAAGCGATGGCCAGGGCGATCCCCAGGTCCGAGGCGGGTTCGTTGCTCTTTACTCCGCCGACCGCGTTGACGTAGACGTCCTGACCGGCCGAATGCAGTTTCACCCGTCGTTCCAACACGGCCAAGATCATCATTACCCGGTTAAAATCAACTCCGCTCACCCGTCGGGAGGGAACGGAATAGTTCGACCGGGCCGTTAAGGCCTGGATCTCGATCAAAAGTGTCCGCGTGCCGATGAGCGAAGGCACGACCACCGAACCGGGCGCCTTGTTATCCCGTTGCGAAATAAATAAACCTGAAGGGTTGGTGACTTCGATCAGTCCCTGTTCCTGCATCTCAAAGATCCCGATCTCGTTGGTCGAACCGAACCGGTTTTTCACGGACCGCAATACCCGGAAGGCCTGGAAGCGGTCACCTTCAAAATAAAGGACCGCGTCGACCAGATGTTCCAGGCTGCGCGGGCCGGCGATGGTGCCTTCTTTGGTCACGTGCCCGATCAGGAAGAGGGAAACTCCCTTGCGTTTGGCCAGGTAGACCAGTTCCGTCGTGCACTGGCGCAGTTGGGTCAGCGTCCCCGGCGCGCCGGGGAGTTCCGGTTTGTAGACCATCTGGATAGAATCGATGACTACCAGGTCCGGTTTGTGATCTTCAATGTAACCCGAGATTATATCCAGTTTCGTTTCCGCGACGAGTATGAGATTATCCGACCTGGTTTTTAATCGTTCGGCCCGCATTTTGGTCTGATAGATAGATTCTTCGGCTGTGATGTAGAGGACTTTCATGTTATTGGCCGTGATCTGGCCGCAGACCTGGAGGATAAGTGTTGATTTCCCGATGCCCGGGTCACCGC
>DAOWBV010000184.1 GCA_030633885.1 Planctomycetota bacterium | reverse complement strand
TTACCGGTTAAGATTTTTGGTCAGCGGGTTAATACTTATTGGCGTACTAATCACGCCGGCCTGGTCTTGCCCGGAATGCGGTTGCTGGGAACCGTGGCTCATTTCCGGTGAACGGGCCTACCTGAAACACTTTGACCGTTTCCCGATGCGAGAGAAAACGTTTAACGTCGGGGAGTATCAGGTTTTTCTTTCAACCCTCCGGATCAATCGGGATATCATCGACTTGTTGGTTTACGTCCACCACCGATCGAGTAAAAAACCTTACACCAAACCAAAAACAATATCCCTGTCGGAACTGAACGGGCCGGCCGGGTTGACCACAGTGGATTCCCATCTTATTTCACGCCTGCGTTACGCGATGCCCCGATCGCCAAAATATCGGTTCCGGATAACTCTGGAGACAAACAACGGTTCGCGGAGCGGAGAAATCCAATTGCCGTTAGGAGGCAGACCTCCATCCGGTACTTATTTGATCATCCTGGGCGGTATTTTGACCGCTGTATTTGCGGTTGTTTTTTACCAACGTCGGAAAAAGATCCATGGTTTATGACCTCCTGAAGAATCGGTCCATTAAAAAGATTTTGACCAGCCGCGGTTTTATTTTTTTACTCCGGTTGGTGGTGGTTTTGTTTTTTATCCTGGTCATCGCGGCCGGACTCTGGGGCGGTCCGGCCCGCAACATCGCTTCGGTTCTGACCGGGGTCATCTGGCTGACGGCGATCAGCTGGCTGGTGCTTTTTTTCGGTAAGGTCTGGTGCCTGGTCTGCCCCTGGAACACGATCGCCGAATGGGTCCGGCACAAAGGTTTTTTTGTTCCGAAATCTAATCCGCCCGGGACAAGGATCAATCCTTTTATTTTTTCCCTGGACCTGCAATGGCCGGGTTGGTTGAAAAAGACATCTTTGCCCGTTTTATTTTTGATCGGGTTGGTCTTGATCGAATATACTTTCGGGATCATCAACAACCCGCGGATGATCGCATATCTGGCTTTGTTGTTACTGGTGGCGGCGATCATGGCCGCGGTGATTTTCCAACGAAAATCTTTCTGTCGTTACGTTTGCCCGATCGGGGTGATCAGCGGGTTTTATGCTCGCCTGGCCCCGCTGGCCCTGCGGAGTAAGGATCGGAAACAATGTGAACGTTGCCGGTCGAAAGATTGCCTGAAAGGTAACGATCGCGGACAGGGTTGTCCGGTCTTTGAGTATCCCGGCGGGATGACCACTAATGCTCATTGTATTCTTTGCCTGGAATGCTTACATACTTGTCCGGCTGATAATCTGACGCTGAATGTCCGATCATTTGGCGGCGATATCAGCCCGCCAGAGGACGGGTCTGTCCTTCGGCATGACCGGGTCGTCACAGAAACGGTTCCTCCGGACGAGCCGGCCCGCGCCCGCGAAGCGTTTTTTATTATTTTGATCTGCGGTTTGGTGACTTTCCACAGTTTTTTTACCGGCGCGTTGGGGTTGCGGGTGACCGAAATACTGACGGGGCAGACCGGCTGGTCCGCCCGGATGATCGCGGCCGGGTTGGTTTTGGCCGTGGTGTTTCTCGGCTGGTTGGTTTTTGCGATCTTAAAAAAATTAAAAACATTTTCTTCGGCCACTTCAAACTATATTTATGCTTTTCTGCCGATCGCTTTGTTTTATAATCTGGCCATGACGCTGAAGTATTTCTGGCTCCGGGTTGACGAGGTCATCCCGGCTTTGCTTGATCCCTTTGGTTGGAACTGGGCTTTTTGGGGAACGTTCGTGACTGAAAGTCGTGATTCCCCGTCCGGCCAGGTCATCCGGGCGGAGTTCTGGAGCCATGAACTGATCGGTGCCGGGCAAATAATTTTAATGACCATTGGTACTGTCTGGGCGTTAGCTTTCGTCTGGCGGGCGGCCAGGGCAAATCGCTTTAAAAAATTGGTTTTGATGGTTTTAGTTCTGCTTTTATGGTATATTTTGAATATCTGGTTGGTTCGATTTTAAAACAACAGGGACTTGAAATAAAAGTTACAATGGTTACAAAAGGTTGCGAAAAGTTACAATAGTTACAGGTTTATTTGACTGATTGGCGGGTCATGCCATGCCGGAGGACAGGCCCGTCCTGGGGCGGAGACAGACCCGTCCTTTGGCGGGTAACCTGCTGTAACTTTTGTAACTTCAAGTAACATTTAAGAACAGATAAATATGTAACCTTTCAAGATTACAGGTCCCTGTAAAAATTCAAAGGAGGTTTTAATTCTCATGAAGATTAAATTTTCAGGGCTGATTTGTTTGCTTCTCTTGAGCACAGGTTATTTATTTTTAGCGGTTTTCAGCGGTCAATTCCCGGTTCGGGGTGAAGAAAAAGAAGCGGCCCCGGCTGAATGGCGGGAATACAAACTGACTTATTCCACCGATTGGAATTTCCTGAAGAAAACCAAGACGACTGACCCGCGTTACTACACCGTGCGTGATAATTACATCTGGTTGTTTAATGAGCAAGATAAAAGCGGTTTTCAGTGTGTGCAAGGTGATGATTTTATCAAAGTGGATGTCGACGGTGACGGCCAGACGGACAAGAACCTGAGGAGAAGGGATAATTTCGTTGATTATAAATTAAGTTACGGGATGAATAAAAATCCTTACCGGTTAAGGATCTGGCGCCGGGAGTTCGGACCGAAACGAACTGTTTTCTGGCTTTACGAGCGGGCCTGTTTTATGAAAGGCCGGGTGGCCGGACAGAACTTTATTTTGATCGATGATAACAACAACGGCCGGTATAATGATTTCGGGGCTGACGCCGTGTTGATCGGCAAGAATAAAGAGGCCGGGTTATTATCTTCATTAATCGAGATCAAAGGTAAGTATTATGAATTAAAAATCAACGATGTTTTCGGCAACACGGTCCAGGTGCGGGAATACCGGGGATCGTCCGGCAAGATCGACGTAAAAAGTAAATTGAAATTGAAAAAACTCAAACCCAGCTTTGTTACTCTGGCGGATAAAAAAAATGATATTTATCTGACGGTTTCGACCAGGAAGAAAACTTCTAAAGTACCGGTCGGTAATTACGAATTATATCTGGCCGTTTTAACGGACCGGATCCGGGTGCGGCACGGGACCTTGCCGATTATTAAGGTAGAAGCGGATCAGGTGACCACGCTCGAATGGGGCGGCCCGTTTAAATTAGACTGTGAACCGAAAGTGACCAGGGGCGGGACGATCATGGATTTTGTTCCGCCGACGGACAGTCCGCCGACCGCGCCGGAATTTCCCAGGCAGGAATTAAACTGCCCGTTCATTAAAATCGAGTTACCCGATGTGGTCGGTCAGTATGGCGAAGAGTATTTTGGCGATCCTCAGTTTAAAGATCCGGCCGGGTTTTGTTTCCCGGACGCGGGCGTTACTTATTTCAGCGTTGAGATCACGGCCGAAGAAAGCAGACGGGGAAAAAAGAAAAAGAAATATTTTAATCGGATCGGCCGGTATTTTGTTGATAACTGGCGCCAGCTTGATCCGTCCGGGGTCGTCGAGAAAAGCATTCCCTGGTGGCAGATTTATGAATGTCCCCTGTATGATTACCGCGGTCCGGTGCACATCAAGGTCTGGATCCAGAGCCCGGTCTTCGGCAAGATCGAGTTTGAGCAGGACCTGATGGTGAAAGACTAAGGGTCGATAACAAAAAGAATTGTTGTAGCTGCGGGGCTTGTCCCCGCCCTTAAAACCGGTGTCTGCCTAATGGGGCGACCGTAAAGGTCGCAGCTACCTGTATTTTTTTTGTTAAAGT
>DAOWBV010000047.1 GCA_030633885.1 Planctomycetota bacterium | reverse complement strand
TCGGGATTCCGTTGTCACTTCATATATATCACGGACCTTACCGCGAGCGAATGATTTCAGTTCGGGTATTTTGGTTTCCAGAACAATTTGAGTAGTCATTTTTTTCTCCCCATTAATTAATTTTTTCGGCGATGAACATGACAGATAGCAATGGCCAGAGCGTCCGCCGCGTCGGCCGGCCGGGGTATTTCTTCCAATCCGAGAATAACCTTGACCATCTCCTGGATCTGTTTTTTATCGGCCCGGCCGTTACCGGTCACCGATTTTTTTATTTCCGCCGGGGTATATTCGAAGATCGCCTGTTTCGCTTCAGCGGCACAAAGCAAAGCGACACCCCGTCCCTCACCGATCTTGATCGCCGCCTGGGCATCTTTGTTAAAAAAGACCGTCTCGATCACGGTTTCATCGGACGGATATTTTTTAAATATCTTCCTCAGTTCCCGATAGATCGTCCGTAAACGTTCGGGCAACTCCACTTTATTTCCGGCCCGGATAGCCCCGTAGGCAATCGCTTTGATCCGGGATCCGACCGGTTCAACGACAGCGTAACCAACGATCCTGGTCCCGGGATCAATACCGATAATTCTCATAATGTTTTGCGTTTTGCGTCATGAGTTGTGCGTTAAAAACGTGGGACGCAGAACGCACGACGCATAATGGCGCTCATTATACTTAATGAGAAAACAAAGTCAAGGAATGGGCTGGGAACGGTAATTTGTAGGTAAGAAAGGAAAGTTTGGGAAAAAAGAATATATGCTGGATTAAACCGCTTATATTGAATATTATGGAGCGCCACATACTAGACCGGCCTCCCCTGGATTGGTGGGTGTGGAGGTTGTGGTGGGGAGTGATGGAATTAAGCACTAAGTGCGCTCCGCGGTCCTGTCGGTTCGCTCCGCGGTCCCTTCGGGTTCGAGTCCCGTTAGGGACGCAGATTTTTCGTGGCTGGAGTTAAGTTGAAAAGTGGAAGTTTGGCCCTGTTATTCCTCTTTTATTTAGGCGAGTCTTGACTGTTTTTGCGAACACCCCTTTGTGCGGAAGCATCTTGTCCTTCAATAGTGGTAGAAATATTATAGCTTAACATTTCACCATTTTTTATTTTATCTAGCCAAGGAGTCAAATTGATAATCACTTTTCCCTCCTGATTACTTCGAAATGATTTCTTAATCCCTTTGAGGCTCTTGGGATGAAAAATGTAAAAATTAATAGTATAGTCCTTAATAAACTCCATTTTCTTATCATCGGGTTTAATTTTTATACTATCTACTTTTATGATAGTTTTACCGGGACAAGGATAAGGACCTTTAAAGTTGATAGGTGCTTCTTCCATTATATATAATGTTCGATGGTATCCGCCCCAAGAAGGAATGAAAGGTCGGCCAGGATATCCAAATGGTCGTTTAAGGGCATGTGGTGACGCATTTAAAAAAGGACTAACTAATTCGATACTACCTCGAATATTATTATCTCCTGCAAAGATAAAAAGAATGTTAAGAGGCAAAAGAACCGCTCCAAGAGGTACTTCATACAGCTCTTTTAAGGGATGATAATTTCGAAATCCGTGCCATTTCGTTGCCTCATAAGTATATCTCCGTGTTTCTCTAAAGCAGTGAGTCCATCTTTTAACTTGAATTTCTATTATGGAGGAAGAGGGTACTTGGTCTAGAATTATATTCAGTCCTTTTTGTTCTGTCCTTTCTAATAGTTTTGATTCTAATAATTCTCCTGGACGATATTCTACCCTTGGTATTACTGTACAACCAGCAGCAAGACAAATTATGCCAATAACAATAGCAATCTTTTTCATTTTATTTTCCCGTCTATGAATGACTGTATTATACCCCAGGTTATAGGCTTGTCAATAGGGAATGTGATTTATGCTACCAGGGAAGTGATCTTATTAAGCATTGTAGTGGCTTCTGGGCTTAAACAGAAAGTGCGCTTCCCGCCAGAGGCGGGCCCGTCCTTCGGCGGGCGCGGTCCCTTCCCGCCCCTTCGGGGCGAGGCTCGACCAACAAAGTTGGGCGGCGGGCGCGAAACTCGCTGTGCCCTTCCATAGCTATCCTTCGCTGTTCCGCAGCTACGGAGTAGCGTAGGACAGCCCGTAGGGCGACGGAGGGTCCAACCAGGGACGCATTATTTGGGGTCCTTTAGATATTTATCCTTATTATCTTCCCACCATTTTTGCCATTCTTTTTTCGACCACTTAACTTTCAAGTGAGTAAGTCGGCATAAAGCGGCATTAATAACCGGAACTTCGCTACCGCCCTCAGCAGGATAATCAAATCGTTTGATAAGAACAGGCGCGTCCTCTATACGGCCACACTGCGCTAACGACTGGATAAGACGGGGAATATAACAGCAATCATGCCATTTTTCTTCCGCCAGAAGTCCTATTATTTCTTTTCTGGCGCTCAATTTCCCTAAAAACCCAGCTAACTTAGACATATCGTGGACGCTTTTTGCAGATTTAATTTTAGTTGATATCTTTTTGATCAACTGACGTTGATAATGCCAACTACCTTTACCGCCGCCCCTGAAGGCGTGTTCGAAAGCTACGTACCCAGTATCACCAATAGCCATGGAATTTAAAATATACGGAAAAAAATTCTTCGGAGTAACCGTTTTTATCTTAAACCATTCCGGGTCCCCTGTGTTGGTCATAGGATGATAAGGCGCTGTCCCCATATCAAGCAACAGAAGGATATCATCGGAGCGATAAATTATTTTCTTATCAACAGTAACATAGTCATCAGTTAAATATAATTCTTTTGATGCGCCGTTATTAAGCGTAAATTTCAGAGTGGATCTATATTTCAGGTTATCCGGTATTTCCTTGGCCGGTTCGGCATAAGTTAAACTAAACAGGAAATCGTAAGCGGATTCTAATGAGGAAGGAACAAAAAAGACCAGTGGCTTAACATTTTGACCCAGGTCTATCTTGCGTTTTTCTTTTAATAATGGACTGTAAACTTCACCCTGGATCCGGTTGATTTCTGATACCGGAACCCCTAAAATACCGATATGTTCATTTTTCACCATTCTTTTCAGGCAATCATCCCTCCATTTTTTAACTTTGGACCTATCCGGGTCATCCAGACGTGCCAAATCTAAATAATGACTGTAATAACTGAATGCTGCTTCGGGGTCATCCAATTTATTGTCATAAATGAGCGCCATATTATAAGCAATGCTCAGGTCATGAGGATTCTTCTTTGACGCTTCTTTATATTTTTCAATGATCTCTTCGGATGTAAGTATTTCCTGCGGCTTTTCCTTATCACACCCTATTGCCCCCGTCATCCCCATCACACCCAGCATTAAAAGTAAGAGCAGGATACTAATCTTTTTCATTATGTTCTTTTTCAGGTTTTTCATGAATATTACCACCAAACAGTGCATAAATACCCCAAGAGACCAAGGCATCAACTGTAAGCAGGCCTACGCCCGACACGGTGGACTAATAAAAATTCCGGGTGAAATTATCATCTTTATCCCAAACAGTATACCCTAACATTAAATCTCCGTATACGGCACTCTGGCCCAAACCGTCATGTTTCGGGATTTCGTCAGATTGTTTTTTGTGCTTGCCGGTAATAACCGAGCCTATACTATAAGTCGTTAAACAACCCTGACCGATAAGCACGACCACTAACAGCAAAACCAAAACATTAATCTTTTTCATCAAAAGCATTATACACCAGCATTTAGGTTTGCCCCGCTCTTTTTGCAAAAAGGGCGGGGCTTGCCTGCCCCGTTAGAGATAGGTCGGCCTTGGACGACCGTTACCCGTTACTAAGATATTACCACTAATCTCTAACGGGGTCAACCCCGGTTAGAAGTTTTTCGTGCTGTATTCTACAGCACACTTCTAACGGGGTCAACCCCGATTAGAAGTTTTTCGTGCTGTATTTTACAGCGCCCTTCTAACTGGACAAGATGTGAAAATTAGGAAACGACTTTTTTAAAATTTTACTTGTCTCACAAGGCTTTATTAGTATAATGAATGAAAATTTCAGAGAGATTTTATGAAATTAAGCCAGGCATTGATCCCGACATTAAAAGAAACCCCGGCCGACGCGGAGATCATCAGCCATCAACTGATGATCCGGGCCGGTTTGATCCGGAAACTTACTTCCGGTACTTACATATATTTACCGCTGGGTCAACGGGTGATGAATAAAGTAATCAACATCATCCGGTCAGAGATGGACCGGGCCGGAGCCCAGGAGATCCTGATGCCGGCCATGCAACCGGCTGAACTCTGGGAAGAAAGCGGCCGCCTGAAACAGTTCGGCGAGCTGGTCTTTCGATTCGAGGATCGCACCGGTAAAAAAAACCTGCTCGGGCCCACCCATGAAGAGATCATTACTCATCTGGTAAAAAACGAAATAACTTCTTATAAGCAGTTACCCATCAATCTATACCAGATCCAAACAAAATTCAGAGATGAGATCAGACCGCGTTTCGGAGTACTGCGCAGTAAAGAATTCCTGATGAAAGACGCTTACAGTTTTGATGTCGATACCAAAAGCCTGGATAAAAGTTATCAGTTAATGTATGACGCTTATTGCCGCATCTTTGACCGTTGCGGACTAAAATATAAGATCGTGGAAGCGGAAAGCGGCCTGATGGGCGGAGATGTTTCGCATGAATTCATGGTCCCCAGCCCGGCCGGCGAAGACCTTTTTGTCACTTGCCCGAAATGCGATTACGCCAGTAATATCGTTATGGCCAACTGCCAACCGACCAAAGACCCTAAAAAATCAGAAGCACCCCAAGCGTTGAAAAAAATCGAAACTCCCGGGGCGACGACGATCGAAGCGGTCAGTAAATTCCTGAAAGTTCCGGCGTCACAGATGGTCAAAACCCTTATTTACACGGCGGACGGAGACCCGGTCGTCATTTTGATCCGCGGCGATCACGAATTGAACCTGGTCAAACTCGGCCGTTTACTGGGTACCGACAATATCGTGCCGGCCAACGCTAAAACAATTGAAAATGTCACCGGCGGCCCGCTCGGTTTTTCCGGTCCGGTAGGACTAAAAGATATTAAGATAATCGCCGACCATTTAATCCAGGGAATGACCGATTTTGTCACGGGCGCCAACCAAGCCGACCTGCATTACATTAATACGAATCCGGGCCGTGATTTCAAGATCGGCCAGACCGAGGACCTGAGAACGATCACCGGAAGCGACCCCTGCCCCAAATGCGGTACGAAAATCGAGATCTCCCGCGGGATCGAGATCGGTCATGTTTTTAAACTCGGCACCAAGTACTCAAAAAAACTTGGCGCGAATTTTCTGGATCAGAACGGCAAGAGCCAGCCCGCGGTCATGGGCTGTTACGGGATCGGCGTGAACCGGATCATCGCCGCGGCGATCGAGAATTCTTCGGATAAGGACGGCATCATCTGGCCGAAAAACATCGCCCCCTACCAGGTGATCATTGTCTCGGTTAACCCCAAAGAAGAAAAGATCCGGGAAGTATCCCAAAAACTTTACGACGCCTGCCGGGCCGAGAATATTGAGGTCCTTTGGGACGACCGGAACATTTCGGCCGGGATAAAATTCAAGAACGCCGACCTGATCGGCATCCCGATCCGGCTGACCGTCGGCAAAAATACCCTGGCTAATAATGTCGTTGATCTCAAGCTCCGGAACAGCTCCGAACAGAATTCTCTGGCGCCGGATAAAGTAATAACCGAAGTTATTAAAAGCGTGCAACAAAATAAATAACGAGATTGCTTCGTCATCCCGATTTTATCGGGACTCCTCGCAATGACCGTCATTGCGAGCGACCAACGGGAGCGTGGCAATCTCATTTTGAAATTGACCAAGGAATAACGGTGCTAAAAAAAATCGCCTGCATTCTTTTCCTTCTACCGGTAACCGGCCTATATTTGCTAATCGGCGGTGCCGGTTGCGCGACCACTTCAGGACCGGCGGTCCCCGTCGGCACGGTTAAAATATCATATTTTTCCCAGAGCAAAACATTACGTTCCAGAAAATTGGTCGGGGCTTATATCGCGGTCATCTCCAAAAAATGGTACCGCTATAACAAAAAAAGATTATATGAAGTATTTGAAAAAGTAGCCACTCCTAAAATTCACCTGACCACGGATAAACAGATGGATGAACTGGTCACTTACCTTCAGAAAAAAGGGTTCTACCGATTAAAACCGATCCGGCTCGATCAACTAAGGCCGGAGGATCTGACCAACCGCAACTTTCAACCGAAAATCATCACCCTGGAGATCAACGGCATCAGTCGAAGTGTTTTACTGGAAGATTTAAGACCGGCCGAGCAGAAAATTTTTCGGGAAATACGCACAAAAATCGCTGAAGTATTCAATGTTTCCTGGCCGACGGCCACGGTCACCCTGGATCAACTCAGCCCGAACGCGCCGGCTCCTCCGCCACTGAAAAGAAACAAGCCCCGTTAGAAGTTCACCCGGTCATTAACAAACAGAATAGTCGTTTCCTTTAGCAATTTACCTACCGCGCTTTGCCGGACAACAGAAAGACTTCTAGCGGGGCAAGCAAACTCAAATATTATCGTTACAGTTTGCTTAGTCCTGATGACAACTAAAATTGCGAAGGGCTTTCAACGGCGCTAAAACATCCTCTGGATTCCCGCTTACGGCGCCCGCCGTTAAAGCGGATCATCCAGAAAAAGATTGAAAACCGATTAGAATTGAAATTACTGGCTGGTGAGATGCGATCAGGACAGACTATTTCTGTCCAAGCCAGTAAGGAAAACTTAGGCGAGTTTGAATTCAGGAAAGATTAGACCAGACCCTGGATGAAAACGGAACTGCCTTCAGCAGAAATCTCTAATCATTCTTTGGCCTGACGAAGCGATTGAATCCAGATTACCTTCTGAAACCGCCGCCGCCACCGCCGCCGCCGCCACCTTCGCGTTTCGGACGAGCGTCATCAACGCGAACGTTCCGACCATCGACATCAGCATTATTCAAAGCTTCTTTAGCTTTGTTCGCGGCTTCATCTGAGTCCATTTCCACAAAGCCGAACCCTTTACCCTGAATAATCGTAACCGAAACGACTTCACCGTGGGCGCCGAAGACTTCTTTCAACTTGTCTTCAGATGTCTGATAATTCAGATTACCCACATACAATCTCTTGCTTCCCATTCTCATTCTCCTTTTTTGCCCTGTTTGGATAATACCTCAACCAGAGATAATACAATCAGGGCCACCAAATATAAGGGTATATAGTACAAGGTTTAATTATCGCTGTCAACAAAAAATCAGGGCTGGCGAAAAAATAAATTTTTGGCAAGTTTTAGTGAATATGCTACACTGTGACCATGAACTCCTCCAAAAATCAATCACATGAGTTATTTTACACCGGACTGATCATATTTATCTTCGCCCTGCTAATATTCAATCAGCTGATCATGCCCTCGGGCACCGGCACCTCTTCCCAGAATAGCCCTGACCGAATAAAAGAAGAAACAATACAGGTAGATTTTGAACGAAAAATAGAAATCCTGCAAAACCAGGAGCAATTAAAGGAAAAATTGCGCGAAAAGCCGTTACCTTATCTGGGATTAATTTTATTGATCCTGGCGGTCATGATTTTAATCGTACTTTCATTACCCGCCCTGATCATTTATATTGTCCTGCGCGCCAAAGGTAAAGATCCTTTAACGACCGAACCCCGCTTGCCTGTTCCCTGGGGTTTTCGGGACGTATTCAAGAGCATGGCTGTCTACCTGCTGATCATCCTTTTTACCCAAGCGATCTTTCGGGCCGTGCTCAGTATCGCGCCGGGCAGCCTGGAATTCATCAGACAGTACCGACTGAATCTCAATCTGGCCACCATGATGTTAGCGGAAATTTCGTTGGTCTTATTTTGCTTTTATCTCGTGGTCCGGGTACACGGTTCTTCACTTGATCGACTCGGCTTGACGCTCAAAGATCTCCGGAAAAATATTTTCCGGGGCGGGGCGGCTTATGTCGTCTTCGCGCCGATCCTGATCGTGACGATAATTTTTTCCTCTATTTTGACGCAAATTTTCGGCCAGCCGTCAGACGCGCAAACCATGATGGAATTACTCTCGCCCCGCTATGGTTTCTGGCATGTGCTTTTCGGCCTGTTGGCCATTACGCTGATCGGTCCGATCGTCGAAGAAATATTTTTCCGCGGTTTTTTTCAAAGCGCTTTAAGGAAATGGCTGTCTTTCTGGCCGGCAATAATCATGGCCGCCCTTATTTTCGCCTTTCTCCATTTCCGTTTTACGGCCTTCCCGACCTTGTTCGCCCTGGGTCTATTACTGGCCTATGTCTACGAAAAAACCCAGTCACTGGTCCCGGCGATCACGATCCATATTATTCATAATTCTATTTTCGCCTTTTACATGTTATTATTTTCGTTATTATAATAAGGATCAATAGTTAATTTGATAATAAGAAGCGATATATCACCCCTCCCTTGATGGGAGGGGCCGGGGGAGGGTGGAGCAAATATTCACCCCCACCTAACCTCCCCCATCTCCGCCCGCCAAAGGACGGGCCTGCCTCAGGCATCGGCCAAAGGACGGATCAGTCCTCTGGCTGAAAGGGGGAGGGATTGTTTATATTGACTCCTATTACGAAAATAATAATTAAAACGTCATAAAAGTTGGGTTACTTAAAAATCATTATGAGAAGAAAACTTTCTTATTTTATTACTGGAACTGATACCGGGGTAGGTAAGACCGTAATCACGGCCGGTCTGGCCCGGATATTAATCTCAAAAGGCTATGATGTCGGCATTATGAAACCGATCACCACCGGAGGAAAGCCGAAGTTAGAAGTTAGAAGTTTGAAGTCAGACAAGAATCATTCCGCATCGCGCATCTCGAATCTCGTATCCCCTGATGTTGAATTCCTAGTGAAAGCTACCGGCATCACCGATCCCTTACATATAATAAGCCCGATCCGCTTAAAACACCCGCTTTCGCCTAATCTGGCCGCGAAATTATCCCGAACAAGGATAAATATAAATAAGATCTGGTCGGCCTACCGGGAATTACAAAAGCGGCATGAGATCCTGCTGATCGAAGGAATCGGTGGACTGATGGTCCCGATCAAAGATAATTATTTCGTGGCGGATCTGGTGAAAAGAATGGGTCTGCCTCTGATCATTGTTGCCCGTCCGGCTTTAGGCACGATCAATCATACATTGTTGACCATCCGGTATGCCCGGTCCAGGAAACTAAAGATCAAAGGGTTTATTATCAATTACGACCGCCCCTACCGGGTCGGCTTAGCCGAAAAACTCGGCCCCAAAAGCATTAGCCGAATCTCAAGAGTCCCCTGCCTGGGAACGATCCCTTATCGCGCAAAACTCAACCCGAAAAATATTCCTTTGGCTCCTTTTAAAAAGATCATCACTTCTTTTTAAATAGCATTTTTCTTGACACCCGGCGGGTATCGCCTATAATACAACAAGTTTTTCCTTATATGAGCGAAGAAAATAAAAGTATTCCGGATAAAATCGAATGGACCGTCCATCCGGTCAAAAAAAGCCGGTGGCGATCGACCTGCTTGATACTTTTCCTGATTTTCCTGTTCGTCCTGATCTATTTCGCTTTTGAGAATATCGTCTTTGTGTTTATTTCAGTCGTTTTCCTGTTGGGATCATTGAGAAGATTTTTCTGGCAGACAAAATACATCTTTACGGACGACGAAGTGATCATCGTCAGTTCGTTCGGCCGCACCAGCAAAAGGTGGTCTTTTTTCAAGAGTTTTTATCCGGATAAGAACGGAGTACTCTTAAGCCCGTTCCCCAAAAAAACCTGGCTGGAAAATTTTCGCGGCGTGTATTTACTCTGGAATACCGAGAAAGAAACCATAATCGATTTCATCAAGACCAAAGTAAAATAACATGACGGAAAAAAAGAAAACTCTTCTGGGCGAAATAAAAAACGCTTTCGCCGTAGACGCTCAAGAAAGTTTCTCGCCGGAAGAAATGGCCTTACTGGAAAAAGCGGCCACTAAAGTGGTCCAACGCCAGATGACCACCCCGGCGGTAATATTCCTGGAATCGGCCCGTCCTCTCAACTGGATCGGTAGCCAGGCGATGACGTTTTTTCAGCCGATCCTAGGTTTGGTCGTTTCAACCAAAGAATTCGAAATGATGGCTAAAATACTTGAAAAAAGAAAAAGCATTGATGTTCTGATAGAATTGATCGAACGTAAAGACGCGGAATCAATCAAGAAAAAAACTGAAACTCAGACGAAAAGACTGCCGAGTAAAACATGAGCAAAGACCTGAATGTTATCATCGCCACCGATTGCGGCAGCACCACGACTAAAGCGATCCTGATCGAAAAAGTCGGCGATGAATACCGCCAGACCTACCGGGGCGAATCACCAACCACCGTTGAAGCGCCCTTTGAGGACGTCACTAAAGGGGCACTGAACTCAATCACGGAAGTGGAAGAACTTTCCGGCCGCAAGATCCTCGACGGCGAAAAGATCATTACCCCGGCTAAAGGAAAAGTCGGGGTGGATATATTTGTTTCGACCAGCAGTGCCGGCGGCGGCCTGCAGATGATGGTCGCCGGCGCGGTCAAAACAATGACGGGCGAAAGCGCCCAGCGGGCGGCCCTCGGCGCCGGATCGATTGTCATGGATATACTCGCCTCCAACGACGGCCGGCTCCCCCATGAAAAGATCGAACGCATCCGCCAACTCCGACCGGACATGGTCCTGCTTTCCGGCGGAACAGACGGCGGCACGATCAATCACGTGGTCGAATTAGCCGAATACTTGTCCGCGGCCGATCCGAAACCGCGTTTCGGCATGGGTTATAAACTTCCGGTGATTTACGCCGGCAATAAAAATGCCCGCCCAAATATCAAAAAAATACTGGACAAAAAAACAGCTTTATATATTACCGATAATATCCGGCCGACCCTGGAACGGGAGAACCTCGGCCCGGCGCGGGATAAGATCCACGATCTCTTCCTGGAACACGTCATGGCTCAGGCCCCGGGTTATAAAAAATTAATGTCCTGGACCGGCGCGCCCATCATGCCCACCCCCGGCGCGGTCGGCCTGATCATGCAGACTATTTCCAAGAAACAGGGCCTGAACCTGGTCGGGGTCGATATCGGTGGCGCCACGACGGATACATTTTCGGTCTTTACCGGAATTTTTAACCGGACGGTCAGCGCCAACCTGGGCATGAGTTACAGCATTTCCAATGTCCTGGCTGAAGCCGGCCTGGAAAATATCCTGCGTTGGGTCCCCTTTGATATTGACGAACAGGACATCCGTAACCGGATCAAAAACAAAATGATCCGACCGACCACGATCCCGCAATCATTGGAAGACCTTAAGATCGAACAGGGCATTGCCCGGGAAGCGTTACGGTTAGCTTTTAAACACCATAAACAGTTAGCCGTCGGGTTAAAAGGCGTCCAACAGCAACGCTCGATCTCTGATGCCTTTGATCAATCCGCCAGTGGACAAACTTTAATTAATATGAAAAAACTTGACCTGATCGTCGGCAGCGGCGGCACACTTTCTCACGCGCCCCGCCGGGTCCAGTCGGCCTTTATGATGCTGGATGCCTATCAACCGGTCGGGGTGACGGACCTGGCCGTGGACAGTATCTTTATGATGCCCCATCTCGGCGTACTTTCTTCGATCCACGAAAAAGCGGCCACCGACGTGTTCATCCGGGACTGCATGATCTATCTCGGCAGTTCGGTTTCGGCGATCGGCACCGGAAAATACGGTGAAAAATGCTTTGATTACAAAATAACTTTTCCTGACGGGAAAATCGTTTCCGACACGATCCCCTTCGGGGAAATAAAACTATACCCGTTAGCCCTCGGCCAAACAGCCACCCTGGAAGCCAACCCGGCCAGAAAATTCGACCTCGGTGAAGGACCGGGTAAAAATATCCAGAAAGAACTCAAAGGCGGCGTGGTCGGAATAATTCTGGACGCCCGCGGCCGGCCACTGGCTTTACCTCAGGACAAAACCGCCCGGGTCGATATTTTAAATAAATGGGCAAAAGAACTTAAACTGTATCCGGAATAATATAATATTGACGTTTGTATTGCTAAAGGACCCGAAAAATCCGAGTTAGAAAACTTGTAGCTGCGGGGCTTGCC
>DAOWBV010000193.1 GCA_030633885.1 Planctomycetota bacterium | reverse complement strand
GACCGAAGTAATTGTGAACCTGTCCCATCGCGAATAGGGGGTAATTTTTCCGTTTACTTCGCCCGGCAGGCCCAATCCGGTTGCCTGACCGAAACCGAATTTCTTGATATAGTAAAACATTTTTTCTTTGCCCAACAGCATACCCAATTTGGCCATGCCTATATTGCTGGATTGGATTACAATGTTGCTCAGGTCCAGTTCCCCGAAAGGATGATGGTCATGGATAGTCCGGAAACCGGTGTTAAAAGTACCGTTCTCGCAGAAGAATTTATCAGTGGTTTTGGCCAGCGAACGGTCCACGACGGCCGCGGCGATGAAGGGTTTCCCGGTTGAGCCGGGTTCGACCTGGTCAGTCACGGCCCGGTTGCGCCGGTCTGAGTCCGAATATTCATTATAACGGTTCGGGTCAAAGTTCGGCCGGTTGGCCAGGGCCAGAACCTCACCGGTTCGTGGGTCCAGCACGATCGCGCTGATTGATAACGGTTTCCATTTATCCCAGGCCTTGTCCAGTGCTTTCTCGACGATGAACTGGATGACCGTATCGATGGTCAGATAAACATTTTTTCCCGGTTTCGGCGGTTTGGCCAGCGATTCCAGGGAAGAGATATTTTTTTGCCGGGCGTCCCGGAGCACGTAACGGTAACCCGATTCGCCCATCAGCCATTGGTCGCGGGTCAACTCCACGCCGTCCAGGGCTTTTTCATCCAGCCCGCGGTAACCCAGGACATGGCAAGCCAGGGAGCCGTTGGGGTAGAACCGTTTGTATTCTTCACGGAAACCCACGCCTTTCAGGTTCATGTCTTTTAACGGCTGATATTCTTCGGCCGGGATCCTTCTTTTGATCCAGACGAATTTTTTATTTCGGGCGGCGAAACTGTCCACTTTCGCCTGAATTTTTTCGGCCGGTAGTTTCAGGGTCCGGCTTAGGGCGGCAATAATGGCCGGTTTGTTCTTGATTACTTGTGGGTTGGCATGGACCGAATGGACCAGATTGGAGATGGCCAGCAATTTCCCGTTTCGGCTGAAGATCATCCCGGCCCGGGGCGGGATAGTTTGCTTCAAATAGAATTGGGACTGCTGTCGTTCAACGTATTTTTCGTGATTACTTACCTGGATTCGATAAAGACGGAAGAGGAGAAACGCGAAGATCAGGGAAAGAACGATTACCACTAAATTCGCGCGTTGTTTCAGTTGATCCATTGGACCTCATAAAGTTTCTGGCCGGATTATTCGTCTCGTTCGGCAAAATATTCCTGCTCTTCTTCCGGTGTCGGGTTAAGATTGACAATATTCCAGTTATCAGGGAAAGTTAACTTCACTTTCCGTTTTTCCGCCTGCTGGACCAGATAATCGGGCGATTTGACCCGGGCCAGTTTTCGATCCAAGTTGCGCTGGGCTTCCAGTAACTGCTTGTGGGTTTGGACGCTGTTGGATATTTTGTAACCGTGGCGGACCGTTTGGATCTGCTGCCAGGCGGTGATCAAACCCAGGGCGGTGAGCAGAACAATAATAATAATTAAACGTTTGGTCGTCATGGCTGAAGCCTCCTCTAAACCCTCTCAGCCATTCTTAAATTCTCTTTTGCTATAACTTTGTAGCTGCGACCTTTGTCCGCCGTAGGACGGACTCGTCCTCTGGCGAGAGGTCGCCTAATGATTAGAGGCGGGGACAAGCCCCGCAGCTACAGGTCAGATTCTCTCCGCCACGCGTAATTTCGCACTTCGGGCGCGCGGATTGACCGATATTTCCGTATCTCTTGGTGTTATCGGCTTTTTCGTGATAATTTTGAAGTGATTATTTCGGGATTTTGCCTGAAAATTATGCTTGACCAGCCGGTCCTCCAGCGAGTGGAAACTGACCACGGCCAGCCGGCCGCCGGGTTTCAGGCAGTCCTCAGCCCGGGAGAGGAACTTTTCCAGGTTGGTCAGCTCCCGGTTCACCTCGATCCGCAGGGCCTGGAAGGACCGGGTCGCCGGGTGGATCCGGGTTCGTCGAGGTGGCACTGACCGTCTGATCAGGGTGGCCAGTTGGTTGGTCCTGATGATCTTTTTCTCCCGCCGCTGGCGAACGATATTTCTCGCGATCCGTCGGCTCCAGCGTTCTTCGCCGTAAGTGTGTAAAATATGTTGTAATTCCGATTCCTTATAGCTGTTCACGACCGTGGCCGCGGTCAGGGGTTGGTCATGGTTGATCCTCATATCCAGCGGGCCGTCGGATTGGAAGCTGAATCCGCGATCCGGGTCATTCAGTTGGACCGACGAAATGCCCAGGTCCAGCAGGATCGCGTCGACCGGTGGGAGTTCGAGACGTTGGAGGATATCAGGCAGATGAATGAAATTATCGCAGACCAGACGGGTATTACTCTCGTGATCCTTGAATTTCTCGGCGCAGTATTTGATGTTATCCGGGTCCCAATCAATACCGACCAATTGACCGGAATTTGTGATGAGGGGTAAGAAATGAGCGGCGTGTCCGCCCCGACCAAGAGTGGCGTCAACAATGATCTGACCCGGGCGGGGGTTCAAAAGTTCAATAATTTCCTTAACCAGGACAGACTGATGGCTATTGGCTGAATTCACGGTACCGCCATCCAATCTTTAATTTAGAATATTCCGGCTGCCCGGCTGAGTAAGGGGAATCTTTTGATCGTTTTTTTCTGGTTCATTAACCGGACTAAACCGTAAATATCTTCGCTCAGATCAACGGCCTGGAAACGGTCGTCCATAGCGTGCATGCGTTCTAATTTCTTGAACAGGGTGTAGAGATCATTCTCCCGTTTTTTTAATCCCTTTTCGATTTCCAGCAAGGACATGTTCTGGATATTATCCAGAAAATTCTTGACGCGGTCATAGGCGGCGCAATCGTTCATAAGGCACCTTCCTTTCAAAAGTTTATGGTTAAGGCGTTCGGTAAATATCTTTTTCGAATTCGGAAGTATGTTCATCCAGCCACTGGCCGATCTGTTGCCACTTTTCGATGTTCCAGATCTCGATATGGTCGTTCCCGCCGACGATCATGATATCCCGTTTCAATTCCGAGCCCTTGATCAATCGGGCCGGGATCAGGACGCGCCACTGGGGATCAATCCGGCAGAATTCCGTATCCGAGGCAAGCTTGCGCAGGTACCAGGCGGCCTTTTCGCTCGACTCGGCGATCTTGCCGATCCGTTCCAGCAGGGTAGTCCAGGCCGTGGGCGGGTAGAGGTTCAGGTAACTCAAAGGGGTGCCGGTATGCTTGGCGGTAGTCAGGTTGACGTAGATACCTTCTTCGCGTTCTTCCGGGGTGAACGAAAGTCGGAACTTGGAGGGGATAACGATCCGTTTCTTCGCGTCTAAGGTGTGATGATGCTGACCAACAAACATACTAATTCCTTTGAGTTTGGAATAGCGTTCTATAATGAACCATTTTATGGGATTTCATACCCTTATACTCTACCTATATATATCGGCCTGTCAATAAAAATTATTTAATAATAAAAAAAACTTCT
>DAOWBV010000045.1 GCA_030633885.1 Planctomycetota bacterium | reverse complement strand
TGCATAATTCTGGACAAGTTAAATCAACAAAACCACATTTGCCTTGGCGATTAGTTTGGTACGGTGCTTTTGAAACCGGGGAAGAGGCGAAAGCTTTTGAGCGATATTTGAAAACGGGTTCAGGGAAGGCTTTTGCTTATAAGCGATTAGTTCCTAATGCGTTAGCAAAGGATTTTGTTGTTGGTAGAAAAGGTAATCCGAAGCCGAAGGCGTAGGATACCATGAAATGATTAAACCCAGCCTGATCGGGGGCTGGGTTTTTCTTTAAAGTTTTTCGACTTCTTTGAGATAAACGCGGGTGGAGAGATCGATTTTATCCAGCAAGGCGTTATCGAGGATAAGTTTCAAGCGGTTTTTCGATTGTTGAGATAAGCCCATGAAAACGATTCCCGTCCGGTAAGCGTTGTGTTCTTTTGATTTTCGGGTCCAAAGGGTCCGGCTTTTGACGGTAATCAGGTTATCATCCAGGAGCGGCGCGTTGATGAACAGAAGAAGTTTTTTTCCGATCGGTATTTCTTCACGGCTGATGAAATGCAGTCCCCCCTGGCAGATGTTCAAGACCAGGTAACGGGGGGAGAGGGCGCTGAAGAGGCCGAACAATTCAGCGGATTTATACTGAACAGTACAGCCCTTGATGCCAAAGCGTTTCCGGGCGCGTCGTTCCTTTCCATCCCAGGTCATAAGTTTATCCTAATTTTGGAAAAGAGAGTTTGCCGCCTTTTTGCTTCAGGTGAATCAGGACTCTTTTAATTTCATCCGGTTGACCTTCGATCTGGATAATAAACCAGCCGATTTTTTCGGTCAGTAAACCTTCCTGGACATTCAAGGAAACATCAAAATCACGGGCGACCTGCCAGAGGACCGGCTGATTTTTCATGGCCTCGGAAAAAGTGACCTTAACTTTTTGTGTGATCAGTTTTTTGCGTCCGAGAAAACTGATCAGGTTTTTCAGCCGCATCATTGATTCTTTACTCATGGCGGTGAACCGGACGCCGATGTTATAGGCTTTCTGGCGGCTGGAACGCTGAGCCCAGGCGACTTTTCCTTCGACCCTGAGTGGTTCACCGACCATGGGAATGCCGAGCGTAAAATTCATCTTTTCGCCGATTTCTAATTGGTCCCGGGTCAGGAATCTTAGTCCCCGATGGCTGATGTTGACGATCGGATATTTTTCAGACGATCCTTCGAGGAAAGCTATCAGGCCGCTGCCCTTGTACTGGACAACACCACCTTTAATCGGCAGTCGGCTATCGCGTCGATCCTCGGCAGATTTCTTATTTGAGGCCATGATTTTCTTCTCCTTCAATGAGCGCATAACTTACGGAGTCCCGTCAGGGACGACGTTAAATTATAAGCGCGAATTGAACCCCTTCCTTTTTGCAAAAAGGGAGGGGTAAACACAAATTTACTTGCCTTTTTCCGCTGGTTTTTCAACCGGTTTTTCTTCCGGCGGCGGTACCACGCCGTACTCCGTTTTATGTTTTTCCCACCACGCGGCCCATTTTTTTATAATGGCTTCTTTTTCTTTTTCGTTCGCCGAATAAATCGACCCTTCGTTATGACCGGTGATTTTTTCCAATGTTTTCAGGACGTATTCATTAACTGGTTTATCAGTCCTTTTTTCAATGGTTTGATCATTCAGCAGAGGAATTAATTCTTGTACGGCGTCTTTACTTTGCAACCGGCCCAGGGCTTCGATGGCGGCGCATTTGATTAGGTAATCAAAGTTCGTGATTCCGGTATCTTTTAGGGCGCTTTGTATTTTCGTTTCCGCTTCTTTCGCTCGAAGGATACCCAGCGCTCGAATGGACTCGTACCGCAGTTCTACATCAGGGCTGTCAAGGGCTTCCATTAAAGGCGGGACGGCGGAATAATCGGCCAGATAACCCAGGGCCCGGGCTGCGGCCGCGGCGACTTCATCAGTTTCGTTTTTTAGTATTTTAATCAAAGACTTGACCGCCCGTTGGTCTCTTAATTCACCCAGGATTTCGCAGATGAGGTAACGTAATTCCGTGTCACCTTTTTTTAAGTGTTTTAATAATAAAGGGACTGTCGGCAAGCCGATCTTTAATATTTCTTCCCGGGCTTCTTCGGTCAGGGCGGGTTTATCATTGCCCAGTTCGCCGATCAGGACAGATATTTCTTTTTTTAGCGCTTTGGCTCGTTTGGCCGCGGCCGGGTTGTCGTCGGTCCAGACGTTCGGGATTAACCAACTGCTTAACAAAAGAACGATTAATAAAGAAAATGTGCCCCGGCTAATCAGAGTATTTGATTTGAAATGCATAAGTCTTTTTCCTTTCGCGACAAAAAACTATCGGGTAATATGGCGGCCGACCCGATTTATTTTCCAGATGTTATCTTCTTTGATAAATTCAACTAACTGTTCTCCATTACCGCCCCAGGTCCGGAGAACCGAAGCGGCGTTTTCCTGTAAATCTACGCCGACCGCTTTGATCAGGCTGTTTTTATAGAAGATCATCAGGTCATTTTTGTTGGTTTCATAATCCTGCTTGAATTTTTCCGGCGTGAGCGCGTTGGCTCGTTTATAGTAATCGCTTAAGTACCCATAAGCCGTATCCAAATCACCGGAGACCATACTCTGGGAAAATAGGCTAAAACTTTCCCTGATATTTTTTTCGGCGGTTTTAGTCTGGCTACCGCCGGCGCAACCATTGATCAGAAAAACCGATCCGGTTATGGCTAAAATCGCGACCAGGCAGATGCGCGTTATTTTCATTTTAATTGCCCCTGTTTAAAGGTTGATTGCTATCCCGATTTTTGAAAATGCTTTGTTTTATTATAAATTCCCCGTCTGGCTTGTCAACCCCGTTAGAGATAGATTGTCTTCAGCCGAAGGACTGACCTCGAAGAGACCGCCCCGAAAGCTTTCGGGGTCCTTTGGCGGATTAGCCGGCCGTCAGGCTAATTTAAAATCGCAACTCTTCTTGCCTAGTTTAAAATATTATCACTAATCTCTAACGGGGTCAAGGTATTTTGTCTTGACCAGGGTAAAAATTATGGTATAAATTAAAGATATTCATATGAGTCAACTGAAAACATTGCCTTCATTATTAATCAATAAAATCGCGGCCGGGGAAGTCATTGATCGGCCGGCTTCGGTGGTGAAAGAACTGATCGAAAACGCCCTGGATTCGGGGGCGAGCCAGATCGAAGTAACCGTGGCCGAGGGGGGTAAAAAATTTATCCGGCTGACCGATAACGGAATGGGTTTAAGCCAGGCTGATCTGCCGTTGGTTTTCCTGAGTCATACGACCAGTAAGATCAGTACGGAAGACGACCTGACCGGGATCCGGACTTTTGGTTTTCGGGGTGAAGCCCTGGCCAGTTTGGGCGCGGTCAGCCAGGCGCGGTTGATCTCCAAGCTCAAGAATCAGCCAGGTCAGGCCGGCCTGCCTGCCGGTCAGGCAGGGGCGCCGGAAGCCTACGTTATTGAAATGAAGGGCGGTCAATTGGGTCCCTGCCAGCCGGCCGCCGCTCCGGAAGGTACCACCGTTGAAATAAATAACCTTTTTTTTAATACGCCCGCCCGGCGTAAATTTTTGAAAAGCAACGCTGTTGAAATGGGGCACGTGACCGAAATGGTCACCCGGTTTGCCATTGCGCATCCCAATGTCCAATTCAGGCTGATCAATAATAAAAAACATGTTTTGGATCTTTTGCCGGTGACGGATGTCAAAGAACGGTTGCGTCATTTTTTCGGTGACGATTTAGTTAATCAATTACTGTTTGTGGAAGAGGGTGATGTTCAGGCCTATATTTCCAACCCGATTCTGACCAAGCCGACCACCCGTTGGCAATTTTTCTTTTTGAACCAGCGGTTTATCCGTGACCGGATGATTGCCCGGGCCGTTCGCCAGGCCTATGCTGAACTTATTCCTAACGGTCGTTATCCAGCGGTTTTTCTTTTCATTAAGACCCCACCGGAAGAATATGATGTTAATGTGCATCCGACCAAATTAGAGGTTCGTTTTCGCCACGCCTGGCAAGTACATGATGAAATTCTTAGTTTGATCCGTAAAAAATTATTGGCTTCGGATTTTGTGCCCCAGGCGCCGATTGGTTCCGCTCCGGAGATCGCCTCGTTCGGCCTGCCTGCCGGTCAGGCCGGCCAGCCGATTGGGGCCAGGCAAGCGCTGGTTGATTTCTTTGCGAATCGTCCTCCGGAAATGTTCCCATCGTCTTTACCTGGCGGGTCTGGAGCGCCGCCGATTCAGGCCTCGCCCGGGACAATTTTTACCCGACCCGGTCCGGTGACACAAACGGAAACCGCCAATGCGGGCCCCGATCAAATCGGGGCGGGCCAGTCCGTCCGGTTCAGCGCTTTTCAGATCCATCAAAGTTATATTATTTCAGAGGTTCCGGACGGAGTCTTGATCATTGACCAGCATGCTTTACACGAACGGATCCTGACGCACAAATTTAAAGAACAGATGCGGGCCGCTAATGTTTATAGACAGAAGTTATTGGTACCGGTTCTGGTGGAACTTGAACCCAAGGAATACGATCTTTTGTCCGAGATCCGGCCTTATCTGGAAAAACTTGGTTTGGAAGTGGCTGAGTTTGGCCAGCAGACGATTAGTTTGCAGGCCATCCCCCAGATATTGACCAACGCTAATTTACCGGAATTAATTCATGAACTTTTCAATAATTTCAGTTCCGATGAATTTAAAAACCGATCAGCTTCAAAAAAATCAAAGAGCGAATGCGAGATAGCTGACGATCAGGTGACGGGGGAGGAGTTTGATCCGTTACTTGACGACCTGATAAATTTATTGGCTTGCAAAGCGGCCGTTAAAGCCGGCGATGCTTTGGCTCCGGAGGAGATTCAGGCGCTTTTGAAACAACACGCCGCGCCTGCTTATACCACCACCTGTCCACACGGCCGCCCGGCAGTTTTTAAATTGACTTTGGATGAACTGAAGAAATATTTCCAGCGGAAATAACATGCCGTTATTTGAAAAAATCAATATCGCCCCGGCCATCAATCTGCATCTCGCCCCGACCGACAAATTCAAAACCATGCTGATCAGGTTGTATTTTCATTTTCCGCTGGACGAAAACGTCACGCGGAACGCTTTACTGGCCCGGTTGTTAGCCCGTGGTTGCCGGCAATACCCGGACATGAGGAAGATAACGCAGTTTCTGGAATCTCTTTACGATGCCGGTTTTTCCGTGGATGTGGGTAAAATCGGTGAACGGCATCTGATCCGTTTCGAATTCACGGCCGTCGCCCAAAGATTTTTACCCGGCCGGACTGATAATTTACTTAAGGGTTTTGATTTTTTAAAAAAGATCATTGCTGAACCATTACTGGAAAAAACGACATCCGGTTTACCTGGATTCAAGAAATCTTATTTCAAACAGGAACAGCAGAACCTGAAAAATCTGATCAACAGTTTAATTGATGATAAAATGGCTTACGCGCAGGAACGCTGTATTCAGTCGATGTGTCAGACCGAACCGTTCCGCCGGTATGAGTACGGACGGGTCATCGATATTTTCTCTATTACCCCGGCGGCTTTAAGACGGTATCATCAGGAAGTTTTAGCCACGGCGCCGATCGACATTTTTGTGGTCGGTCAATTCAAACCGGCTCGGATCAAAAAAATGGCGCGCGGGATTTTCGCAAGTCCGCCCTTTATACAACGTCGGACCTGTCTGCGTGCATCGCACAGGCAGGCCGGTACCCGGCCGGGCATCAAAACCATCCCGCCGGCGCAACCGAGTCCATCGGTGGCGGCGGAACGCCTTATCCGCGAGAAAAAAAACGTCGAACAGGGAAAACTGGTTATGGGGTACCGGACTTATACCACATTGAGGGATAAAGACATATTCGCCGGCCTGGTTTTTAACGGTGTTTTCGGGGCTTTTGCCCATTCCAAACTTTTTCAACAAGTCCGCGAAAAAAGCGGTTTGGCTTATTCAGTCGATTCCCAATTCGAAAAAATCAAGGGGTTAATACTGGTTAATGCCGGGATCGATCATGACCAGTTTGAGCCGACGGTGCAACTGATCAAAGGACAATTAAAACAGATTCAGCGGGGAAATATTTCGGATCTTGAGTTTACCGGCACGCTTAAAGCTTTGGAAGATATCCTGAAATCCCTGGAGGATAATCCGGTCGCTTTGATTGATTATTATTTAGGCCGGAGTATCAATGGTCGGGCGGATTCGATTCAGGCGACCCGGGCGCAATTCAAGAAGGTGACCAGAAGAGACGTCAGCCGCTTCGCCCGAAAGATTAAACTGGATACGATTTATTTTTTAACGAAATAGTGAAGATTAAAGTTTCTTGATAGTCCGCTAATGTGTCCGGGGTAACCCAGGAAACACATGTATTTTTAGAAAAATAAAAACCCCCGTTAATTTTATATCATTCAAATCGTTCTAAAATAATTATTGGTAAGCAAGCGATCCCTGCTTTTTTCATTGACCTTGTAAAAAATAATTGTTATTATAATTAAAAATCTGATATGAACTTCAACTAAAATCATGAAACACCTGAAAATAACAATTTATTTCCTGGCTTTTTTGTTAATACCTTTGATTCTTCCGGCCGAGGTGGTTATCCTAAAGGATGGTACTCAGGTCGTCGGAAGGGTTGAGGAACAGGGGCAGCAGGTTAAGGTAACTACCGGCGGAGGAGTGCTTTTTTATGACAAAAAAGATATCAAAGTGATTTATAAAAATGCGCCAGCCGTGGTTAAAGAAAACCAGGTGTTATTAGATAAAGCCAAGAAAATAATTGAAAATGCTAATGAGATTAAAGATCGCAAGGAACGGAATAAAGCACTGGATAAAGCCATCTATTTACTCCGGGAACCGAAAACGATGTGTATGGAATTATTATCGGTGTTTACCGGGAGCGATGGTCGATTGATCGGTGCCCAGGCGGCTGATATTAACCGGACGATTAGACACGCTAAATCGCTCAAGGTGTTAGAATCAAATCTTTCCAAACCCAAGCCGAAGCCGGTCAGGCCGAAAGTTAAACCTTCCGTCGTTGAGTCTCCGGAAGTTGAACCAGCATTGCCCACTGAAGATGAAGTAAGCGAAGAAGGCAAGAAAATCGCAGAGGAATTTTATACTTTAGGCCGGGCATTTTTTGATGACAAAAAATATGAAAAAGCTCTAAAACAATTCATTAAGTCCTTGAAATATAATAACGAATATTTGCCGGCTATGGCGAAACTGGGAGAGATTTATGATATCCTGGGAGACGAGGAACAGGCCTGGTTGAATTACAAATTATGCCTGGAGATTCTCGATCAGCAGAAAGAACTTTCTGATGACTTAAATGCCTTGAAGTCTGAAGTGATTCGAAAATCACAAAAGTTTGCCGAGTTTGAAAAAAAATTAAATCAAATTAACCAGGAGTTTATTAAAGAAATGCTTAAAATTGGCCGGGCGTGTTTCAAGGACGAAGATTACCTGTTAGCTGAAGAAATATTTAAGACGATTCTGAAAATAGAACCGGAAGACCAGCTGGCCCGCGAATATTTAACCGAAATTCAGGAGGCAATCGAGGAAGAATAAAATGAAAGCTTCTTTGTTCCGGAATTTATCCGAACGACATTGTTTGATAGCGATTGGCCTGGTGTTGTGTTTATTATGCGGGGCCTTTCTCATGGCCGATGAATCCGATGACTTGGTAAATCTTTATTATCAAACGGGGTTGGAAAATTTTAAAAAGGGTAATTATGATCAGGCGGTCAAAAAATTCCAAAAAGCTCTTTCTTATCAGAAAGATTTTGCCCCGGTTTTATTTAAATTAGGCGAGGTATCAGAGAAGCTAAAAGATTCCAAAGCAGCAGTGAAATATTACCGGCTTAGTTTAAGAACGCTTGAATCTAAAGACCGGTTAACCGAAGAGGAAAAGGATATTTTGAAGCGGACTACGTCAGCTTTAGGACGATTAGATAAAAAAAAGACTGAAATTGAAAAGGTGACTACTCGATTTATTGACCGATTGACCATTTTAGGTAAAGATTGTTACAAGAAAAAATATCATAAATTTGCCTATCGATGTTTTGAAAGAATACTTTTGCTGGATTCTGAGCATCCAATTGCTTTGCAATATATTAAAAAAATTGAACCGGTTCCTTCCATTCGCGAAAAGCCAGAGATGATAAAGGAGATCCGCCTTTTTAATAAAAAAAACCTGAGGGGATGGGAGATCTCGGATAAATCGCTCAAAACCTGGAAAGTAAAAAAAGGGGAATTAATCGCGGATGCCAGTAAATCAGACTCGCAGCAGGCTGTTCTGATGTGGAAAGGGAAAGCGCCGCAAAACTATACCATTTCTGTAGAATATATAATTGAAAGCACCAGAGGTGAGCAGAAAGGAGGGGTTGGTTTTATTTATGGCCGGTCTCAGAAGGAAGCAGATAAGTCGTTTGCGATAGTCGCAGCGGGAGCGCCGCCTGACAAGTGGCATAAGATATCTTTGACGAAAAAAGGTCAGCGGATTAGTTTTGAAGTTAATGGTAAGGTATATGAATCAGGCCGTGATATTAGTCGGCTTTCAATTACTGAAAATACAATTGGTCTGAGTGTCAGTCAAGCACGGGTAAGGTTTAGAAATATTATCCTCAAAGGATTAAAGTAAACATTTCATCTGTCTGCCTATTTTCAATTCTTCCTGATTTTCTTCGACGCCTTTAATTTTCCCTTAACTTTTTTTTCCAGCAACGGTGTTAATTTAAGCGCTTGGCGGGTAATCCGGTTGTTTAAATCCAGAGCGAGTCGATATAGATTTTCCGCTTCGAGAGAAAGTGAATTTGGAAGAGGGGGCACCGATTGACTGTTTTCCAACGCTTGAGCCAGGCGATAGACATTGACTGGTCTGGTTGGGTATAAGGCATAGGCTTTCCGGAAAGAACGCAGGCTTTCTTGACGAGCCGTGTCATATAAAATATGCAGTTGGGTAGCGGGGAGTTTGTCGTTTAGTTGTTCAAGCCAGCTGGCTATAATTTTTGCGTGGTCGGCATAAAACATTCCTCGGGTTGAATGCAGGCCGGCATTACGGGGTTTCAAGGTGATCGCTTTTTCAATGTGGTTCAGGCAATTCTGAAACTCGTCGTTTAAAAGTGACAATTCCATATCCGGAACTTTTCTCTGACGGTCTCTGTTTTTTAATTCTTTAAATTTATTCTGAGCTAATGGTAAACGACGATGCCTGTGGTAAAGCCAGGCCAGTGTTTTCCAGGGATGCACGTCATAAGGATTAAGCTTTTTGGCGCGTTCTAAATCTGCCACCCCTTCTTCTATTTTATCGATAGAATTGAGGTGGACTTTTTCCCGTCCGGCTTCCGCCCGATTGTGAGCTTCCATTAGTCTCGGGATAAACCAGAGGCCGCCGGCGATCAGGAGAATGACCAGAGGGATCAAACCGAAAACTTTAAGGGCAAAACCGGTTTTTATTTTTAAAGTACGGTACTTTATTAAGGGAGTAGTCAAGGCGATCAGGCAGCCGCCCAGGTACCAGGCACTGCGGGAGACGCCCTGGCTGTACCAGTTAAAATCAACCGTGCTGTGGATGAATAATCCGACCAGACCGGCCACCAGGCCGCAACGTAAATATCTGGTGCCGGAATTAAGAGTTAAACGGTGATTAAGCAGAAAAGTTCCCAGCCAGAGCAGGAAAAATACCAGGCAAAAGATCCAGGGTAGGGTATCGGTTAACCGGAAAGTGGCGTTCAGCATTTCAGACATGACAAAAGCCAGTCCGACGCCCATGATGATGGCCCAGATGAGATAGTTTGGCTGAGGGTCATTTTCGGAAAGATCCGGTCGAATATTTTTATCTTCCGTTAATAGCTGGCGGATAGGTTTTCCCAAGATCAGCAGCCAACATCCTAAGAACCCTAATAGTCCCAAAATTCCCAATTCGGCCCAGATTTGAAGGAAGTCATTATGAGCTTTGCTGGTTTCACCGGCCAAGGCGCCTTTAACCTGCAGATAATGACTGCCGAAATTATTCAGGCCCACCCCCAGCCAGGTATTTTGCCGGATAACTTTTTCCGCTCCTTGCCAGTACCCGAACCGGATTTGTAATGAAGCCCAGGCTTCACCCGGTTCGGCCGGGGGCGGCAATTGGCCGAAAAGGGCGATTAAAAAAACAATAAAGATGGCTACTAAAATAAGGACCAGGATGCCACTCAACAATACCCGGTAAAATTTTTTTAAATAGGGCCACCCGGCGAGTAGGCCAAAGATAAACAAGGCCAGGCAGAGGGCGACCAGGCCGCCCCGGGCACCAGTGGTGAAAATAATAAAGATCATGGCCAGTAAAAAAAAGATATTCAAATACCACCCGAATTGTTTCCGAATCTGAGAAGAACGCTGAAAGGCGTCAAAGATCAAACCCAGCAGGACTGGGCAGATCAGGACCAGCCAACCGGCCAGGGTGTTCTGGTAAATAAAAGTAGCGAAAGGTTCGTTGGCGTTTAGCCGGCTGAAGAAGTCGCCGATCAACTCCGCCGGTAAAGAAGCGATCAATTCCGGATGTTGAGCGACGGTTTCTCTTAATAGTTGTAATCCGTAAAAATATTGATAAGCGGCGTAAGCGGTAATAACCACGGCGGTAGCGATTAAGGTGATGACTAAAAAATAAACGGCTTTGTTTTTTCCTTCCATCGTTAACCCCAGGATCAAGCCGAATAACATGAGATCAGTTAACCAGGCAACGGTATAAGAAAAAGCGCTGAATTTGTCGGCGGCCAGGTAAGGTGAAACCAGAACAGTGGCGGCGAAAACGATCAGGCACAGGCTTCCCCAGCCAAAATGAGGTATGGTTAGCTGGCCGGCCATGATCCGGCGGATCAACCAGAGGCAAAAGGCGAACCAGATAAAAAAACTGACAAACAGGTTAATCCCCGGTCCCGCCTGACTACCGGAAATAAAAAGGCGTAGGGTGATTCCCAGGGCCAGTGAACCGAAGATGAGGTTTTCCAGCCAGGCGATTAGATTGGAATTATTTATTTTTTCGGCCGGCATTTTCCAACAAGCTAATAAGGGCCAGGATCATGATGACCTGGGTAAAAATAATCAAGATGCTCGCCAGAATTGTTTCCTGTTTGAGTTGATAAAGTAGAATGGCGGACAGGCCCGTGCAGAAAGTGAGCAGATAGATCAGCATAACCGATTCGCGGACACTCATGCCTAATTTGATTAACCGGTGAGCGAAATGGTTCATGTCACCCTGGAATAAAGGGCGCCCGTTTTTTAAACGGATGCCGAGGACCATGAGAGTATCAAACACCGGGATCGCCAGCACTAGGGCCGGAACAGCCAGGGAGTAGACGGGATAGGGTTTCTGATAAAAAGTGAAAAGGATGGTCAACACGGCCAGCATGTAGCCCAGAAAGAGACTGCCGGAATCGCCCATAAAAATGGATGCCGGGTGAGTGTTGAAGATTAGGAAAGCGGCGCTGGCCCCGATCAGGATCAACAAAAAGTAAGCGATGAAATACTGGCCGGTTTGAAAAGCGATGATCAAAAATATGGTGGAGACAATAACCATCATCCCACTCGATAACCCATCGATATGATCCAACAAATTAAAAGCGTTGATGATCAGTACGATCCAGCCGACCGTCAGGATAATCGAAACGATTTTAACGGGGAAAAAAGTCAAAGAAATATCGTTGTAGACCAAAAATAACGCGACCAGGACCTGGCCGGTTAATTTTATCCAGGGGTTAAGACCTTTAAGATCATCGATCAATCCGATGGAAAAAATGACGGAAGCGCCCATCAGGATAACGGCCAGTTGCGGTAGGGTGTTAAAGACCCCGTCTAAATACTGATAAACCACGGTTGGCACCCAGGCAGGATGCTTTTCTTTTAAAAAATAACTGGCCAGGATAGCCAGGGAAAAAGTCAGAAAAACGCTGACAAATATAGCGATTCCGCCGCCAAGGGGGATCGCTTTTTGGTGCGCTTTGCGTTCATCCGGGTGATCGACAAAATCTATGGCCCGGGCGATTTTTTTGGTCGGTAATATCAGAGCCAGGGCGGTAATAAAGGCCGTGAAAAAAGCAATTACGCCAACCAGTTCCATGTTTATGTCCTTATCGCGTTAATTTCCCGGTTCATTTTAGCGACGGCTTGCCGGATCGGGTTGGTCCAATCTTTCCGGCGCGGGTTTTTATAAGCGTAGATCAAGCTTCGGGCGGCGTTGATCAACGCGCCTAAACCATCGGAGTTAAAAGCGTTTTTGAGGTGCGCAGCGCGTCCGCCTTGGGCGCCGTAACCGGGTACGAGAAAAAAATTATGGCGCATTACCCGGCGCAGTTTTTTCAATTCTGCCGGCCAGGTGGCGCCGACCACCGCGCCCAGGCTGCTGTATTGCTGACGACCGGTTAACGGTTGGCCCCAG
>DAOWBV010000015.1 GCA_030633885.1 Planctomycetota bacterium | reverse complement strand
TTTTCAGACCGATAATATCCGCAAAAAATATGATGACGACCTGAACCTGGATGCGCCCCACATCTGGCGTTTTGATTCACTGGCCGAGTTGACCTGGCCCCGCCAGCTGGGTTTTATAAAAACCGTCCCTTTCCTCGCCAGCCGCTGGTCGGCCTACGGAGAAAATATTCTGGAAGATAAAAAAACATACCGGACCGTGACCACCGGCGGGCTGAGATTATTCAGCCAGTTTTACCGGATCTTCAACACTCAGAATAAAAGCCTCGGCATCAATAAACTTTACCACACAGTCTCTTTTGACCTCCGCTACGCCACTAATTTTCGGAACAGTACCCCGGCCACGGAACTGATCCAGTTCGATTCCCTGGATGAGATCGACCGCTTCGCCGAAATTTATTTTGAGATCCGGAACCGTTTCAAAACCCAATCGGGCGATTCCTTCTGGCAATTCCTGGACATCGGCGCGGCCATCGAATATTATCCGCGATCAGAACGGGATACCGTTTCTGAAAACCATAATAATTACCTCGGCGCCATGAACTGGATCTCGCTTTCCCCGGATAAAAACTGGGATTTTACCGAACGCCGGATATCGAACGTTAACCTTGACCTGGTTTTTACCCCCCACCACCCTTTTTCGATCGGCCTTAATTCCGAATACAACACTTATGATAAACGTTCGGAAATTTTTAACGGCTATATCAGCCTTCAGCCCTACACCGGCTGGCACCTCACGATCAGTGAACGATATATCGTTGACAAAACAAACGCTTTAGGGTTAAATATCTCCTGCACCCCGATGGAAAAATGGCAATTGATCTCGGTTGAACAATATGATTTCCTGGAAAACCGATTGATCAGCCGTTCTTACGCCCTGCGCCGGGATCTGCACGATATGTTTCTCGAGTTTTCAGTTTCGGTCGATAAAGGCAAAGACGAAACCATGTATTATATTACTCTAACCCCGAAAGGTATCTGGGAAAGACCGTTTTCCATGCGGTCTTATTAATTTTTGGCGTAACAACAGAGGAGTCCCGCCTGCCCCGATCTTTATGTCGGGGACCTAATCAGAAAGTAAAATTTGACATGACGATCACCCTGATCGGTACCGGACACGTCGGCTTGGTCACTGGCGCCTGCCTGGCCGCCAAAGGACACCGCGTTGTCTGCGTCGATAATAACCACCGGAAGATCAACCTGCTCCGGTCCGGCCGGATCCCAATCTACGAACCGGGTCTGGAAAAACTCGTCCGGAACAACCGCCGGAAAAAACGATTATTTTTTTCGACTAATATCCGGACCAGCGTGATCGGCGCCGAAGTGATCTTTATCGCCGTCGGCACCCCGCTCGGACGCGACGGGGCGGCCGATCTCTCCCAGGTCAAAAGAGTCGCCCGAACCATCGCCCCTTACCTGAAAAATTATACGGTCATCGTCGAAAAAAGCACGGCCCCGGTCTCAACCGGCGCCATGATAAAAAATATTATCAAAAAATACATTCGACCCGGAGTTGACTTTGATGTCGTCTCCAACCCGGAATTCCTTCAGGAAGGGACGGCCGTCAAAACCACTCTTTATCCGGACCGGATCGTCCTGGGCGTGGAATCCAAAAAAGCCGAAAAGATCATGCGCCGGGTCTATCGCCGCTTCAAAGCCCCGATCGTCATTACCGATCTGAACAGCGCCGAACTGATCAAACACGCTTCCAACGCTTTCCTGGCCATGAAGATCTCTTACGTCAACGCGCTGGCCAACATTTGTGAATTAGCCAAAGCCGATATTACCCACGTCGCCCGGGGTATCGGGATGGATAAAAGGATCAACCCTTATTTCCTGAACGCCGGGATCGGTTACGGCGGTTACTGCTTGCCCAAAGACGTGGTCGCGTTCGCGAAAATATCAGAACAGGTCGGTTATAAATTTAACTTGCTCCGGGAAGTCCAGAAAATAAATCTGGATCAACGGCACCGGTTTATCAAAAAGATCGCCCGGACCCTGCGTGGGCTAAAAGGCAAACGGATCGGCCTGCTCGGACTTTCCTTTAAACCCCAGACCGACGATATCCGGGAATCACCGGGGATCGATATTGCCCAGCGGTTAAGCCAGCACGGGGCCCGGGTCAAGGCTTATGACCCGAAAGCCATGCCGGGCAGCCGGAATGTCTTACCGAAAAAAATCCGGTTCGCCAAAAATATTAACGACGCGGCCCGGGGCTCGGACGCCCTAGTCATCGCCACCGACTGGCCACAATTTAAAAAAATAAATCTGCCACGCCTGAAAAAAATCATGGCCCGACCGGTCATTATTGACGGACGAAACATTTTTTCCCCGGCCCGAATGCGTCGGTCAGGATTCACGTACGTCAGTATCGGCCGAAAATAATCTGTCATGGAGAGAAAAAAATATGAGTAAAGCTGTTTACGCCGGTACTTTTGACCCGATCACCAAAGGACATCTCGACGTCATTGAAAGAGGATCCAAAATGTTTAACGAGTTGATCATCGCCGTCGCCGACAACCCGTCAAAAAAACCCCTTTTAACCAAAGAGGAACGGGTCGATCTGCTCAAGAAATTAACCACCAAGTGGACTCACGTCAGTGTTGATTCATTTGAAGGATTGTTGATCAATTACGTCCGGACCCGGAAAACAAATGTCATCCTGCGCGGCATCCGGACGATCTCGGACTTTGAATACGAATTCCAGATGGCCCTGACCAACCGCGCCCTGGCACCGGATATCGAGACGATCTTTGTCATGCCCTGCGAAAAATATTCTTATATCAGTTCGCGCTTGATCAAGGAGATCGTCAACCTGGGCGGAAATGTGGATATGTTCGTACCGAAAGAAACGATCGAGTTAATGAAAAAGAAATCGCAAGAATAAAACAGCAGGATTGAACTGATTAATCGGATAAATATATTCTGCTCTGAGTCTGACCCATCCGCTTAATCCCGTTGTTAAATATTCTCACCAGCGGTTGATACTGGCAAACTCATCCCCCATCCCTTCCAGAAAAATCAGTGGATAGACCCGAAAGAAAACATTGACCGGGGAAAAACTGGCCTGGTACAAAATATTGGCCAGCAACGCGACGACGACGGCCAGGGCGAGGTAAACTCCGGCTAAAAATCCGCCCGTCATCACGCCGCTTAATAATCCCATCGGGACAAAAACCAGCATCAGGATCACCGAGACACCGAAAAAAGCAAATAATAACAGTACCAACGCCAGCAATGATAAGGTCCATCTTAAAAATACGTAAATCAGGAAAGCTTTACGGTTACTCTTCATCAACGCCCGCAGGATCCGCCACGCCTGCCAGACCGAAACTTTCTGCAAGGACATGATCGGCAACACAAAATCATGCGCTAATAAAAAGATGGTCAGACATAAAAAAGCCGAGACCACCATTAAGATTAAACCCAGCACCACCAGGAGAACCACCCCCAGAGTCAGGGTTCCCGGATCGCTCACGGCCCGGGCGATTATGAACGGAATACCGCTGACCAGCGACACGATCAATAACGCGGTCGGCAAATAAACGACCTGCCAGATAAAAAACGACCAGGTATTTTTTTTGTTAGCCCGAATCGATTCCTTTATTTTAAAATTATCAGCCACCACCCCGTCCAGAAAAACAAAACTGAACTGGGAACTGAAATATAAAAATATCGCCCAGATCACCGAAAGGATCAGACTGCCGATCAGCACCCAGGTCAGAAATACGCCCATATTGGATTGCAGCCAGTCGCTATGCCGCTGGGCATCCGCTAAATTCAGCGACGGCCAACCAGTCGGAAATTTGTAAGTCCAGTTGATCACTACTCCTAACCCCAGGTAAATAATGAAATTGATCAACCCGATCTTTAACCATTTCCGCAACAGGAAAGGTTTGAACAGGACCTTCCTGGTATGAACCACGGTCGGCCCGATCGCCACCGTCGGCTTGATCCGGGCTAACCGGTCATTAAAATCCATATAAACTCCAAAAAAAAGCCGGTGAAACGAATGAAACTATGGGAATTATACGTTGAAATTATTACCCGGTCAAGTAATTATTAGAGTACAAATTTATTGACCCCAATGAGAATTGGAGTATAATACCCCGATACTAAAACTAAACATTTGGGGAGAAGAAAGATGGAAAAACAAGTGGAAACCCTAGAGAAAAAGATCGCCACCTTGAAAGCCAAGGTCACCGAAGCCGACAAAAGCGAAAAACCTTCGCCGGAACTGCGAGCCTTAGGTAAAAGCCTGCGACGGGCCCAGCGGAAAGTCCGATCCCTGACCGGTAAAAAACTTAAAGCGGCAACCGGCGCAAAAGACGAAGAAGCCAAACCGGCCGCCCCGGTCGCGGCTCCGGCCGCCGCAGCTAAACCGGCTGTCGAACCGAAAAAAGAAGAGAAACCTAAAGCGGAAGCTAAGCCAGCGGAAAAACCGCCGGCCGAAGCAAAAAAAGAATCACCCAAACCGGCCGCTGACGCCAAGCCAACTAGCGCGCCGAAACCAGAAGAAAAACCAAAAGCCGAGACCAAGCCGGAAGTCAAAGTGACCGAGAAAAAAGTCGAGACTAAGCCGGAAGCCAAAGCGGCCGAGAAACCCAAAGCCGAACCGAAGGTCAGCGGTAGCGAAGCCAAGCCGGAAGCCAAAACGGCTGATAAACCCAAAGCCGAGACGCCGGCCAAACCGGAAAAAAAAGAATCCAAGCCGGAAGCGAAATAAAAAGGCGATAAAACCAATTAATCCCTTGCCCGCTAGGCAAAAGAAAAATTGGAATCGATTAATTAAGTATGGAAGGCTAAAGCCTTCCGCTACATGGTTTGATGTAGTGGAGACCTTTAGGTCTCCACAATAGTTAAATGACTCCGGTAAAGAAAACTCTCCAAACAAAAAGTCTTTTCAAGGTCAACTACGAACAACAGCTTAACCCGCAACAACTCGAAGTCGTCATGGCCGGCCGGGGCCCGATGCTGGTCATTGCCGGACCGGGCAGCGGCAAGACCCGGACTGTCACCTACCGCGTCGCCCGCCTGATTGAAAGCGGGGTTCACCCCGAATCAATATTGCTCGTCACCTTTACCAATAAGGCCGCCCGGTCCATGCTCACCCGCGTCGCCGGTATCGTTCCTATCCAGGCCTACCGGCTCTGGGGTGGAACTTTCCACCATATCGGAAATAAACTTCTCCGGAAACACGCCAAGTCGATCGGTTATCAGAATAATTTCACTATCCTCGATCGTGAAGATTCTAAAAGTCTGGTCGATGATATCCGAAAAACCATCAAACTCGACGTCCCGAAAAAGAATTTTCCCAAAAGCGGGGTCCTGATCAACCTTTTTAATTACGCCGTCAGTACCGACCAGCCCTTAGCCAAAACTATCCAGCAGAAATCGAAACAAATCCAAAAATTCACACCTGATATCGTTCGGATATTCAATAATTATACCGAGAAAAAATTCAAGCAGAACCTGATGGACTTTGACGACTTGCTCCTGAACTGGAAAAAACTGTTTGAAGAACACCCTCGCCTGCGGGAGACTTATGCGAAACAGTTCGAGTATATCCTGGTCGACGAATACCAGGACACCAACCACCTGCAGGGCGAGATCATCGACCTGATGGCCGACCAGCACCGGAACCTGATGGTCGTCGGCGATGACGCCCAGAGCATTTATTCTTTCCGCGGAGCTGATTTCACCAACATCATCGAATTCCCCAACCGGTACCCGAACGTCAAAGTCTTTAAGCTGGAAACGAATTACCGCAGTCATCCGGAAATATTGCGGCTGGCCAATTCCTGTATCAAAAATAATACCAAACAGTTTCCCAAAAACCTGAAAGCGGTCAAACCTACGGGTGCCCACCCCCGGTTAGTCATCGTTGATAACGGTTTTGCCCAAGCCCGGTTTATCTGCCGGGAGGCCCTGAAACTCAGCCAGCAGGAAAATATCCCGCTCAACGAGATCGCCGTTCTCTACCGGGCCCATTCCCAATCCATGGAACTCCAGATGGAACTGACCAAACTCCGGATCCCTTTTGAGATCCGCTCCGGCTTGCGTTTCTTCGAACAGGCCCACCTGAAAGACGTGTTATCTTATTTAAAACTCATATCCAATATTAAAAACGAACTCTCCTGGCACCGGGTCCTGCGCCTTTACCCCGGGATCGGACCGACCACTTCGGAAAAATTGTGGGCTAAGTTCAAGGATGCCAAAAAATTTACGGAAACTATCAAAAAATCCAACCGGCCGATAAAATTAACCACCGAGTCCCAGCACAGCTGGCAGGAATTCATTAAACTGATCAAAAAACTTGATGTCATGGAAATAAAAAATAAACCGGCTCTCCTGATCAAAGTCATCCTGAACGAATGGTACGAAGACCATCTGGAAAGCACTTATCCCAATGCCAGGGAAAGATCGGACGACCTTAAACAATTGAGCGCCTTTGCCGACCAATTCAGCTCCCTTGATGAGTTTTTAAGCCAGGTCACGCTCCTGACCAACGTGGAAGGCGAAGAGCACCGGCGCCGCCATCAGCGGGACAACCTGGTTTTAACCACTATTCATCAGGCCAAAGGACTCGAATGGCGAGTGGTTTTTATGATCGGGCTGGTCGAAGGACGGTTCCCGGACGCCCGGAGTCTGGCGGAACAGAACTCCGAGGAAGAAGAGCGTCGGTTATTTTATGTCGGTGTGACGCGAACCAAAGAAAAATTGTATCTCAGTTATCCGCTGGTCAGTGACAAAAGAGGCGGGCTCTATGAGATCATCCAGCAACCCTCCCGTTTCCTGGAAGAACTGGACATGAGCAGTTATGAAGAAGTCCGTATTACATCGGACAACTACCAATAATGTACGTCGTCAGCCTAAATGGCACATACTTACCGGCCGGCAGGAAAAATCATTTTTTAGTTTGTGCCTCTTCGCCAAAAGAGACCCGCCTGAATTTAGATTTATTTTGACTTGAAAATCAGGTCGCCCAATGGTATAATAATGTATGCTAAAAAACGGAAAGCTGTTATCTAACTTCGAGCGGGAACAAATCAGAGCGGAAAAGCTAACCTACGCTGAAGCCTGGCGCCTGGTAAATGCCATGTGGCAAGAAGCCCGCACCCTGGGCGTTATCCCTTTAAAAGATCCACTGGAAGATATCGAAACAGATATCCGGATCGCCCGGATATTAAACCAAAATGTTTGAAAAACTTCTTGCCCGAGCCAGCCAGGCCTTATCCAAACACAATATCCCTTACATGATCATCGGTGGGCAAGCAGTGCTTTTGTACGGCACCCCCCGCCTGACAAAAGATATCGATATTACTCTTGGTATTGATACCAACGGGCTGGCTGAAATAACCACGATCGCTGAGGAACTGAAATTAAGACCGTTAGTCAGCAACCCCGAAGATTTTGCGAAAAAAACAATGGTCTTTCCCGTCCAGGACGATACCAGCGGAATCAGGATAGATTTTATTTTTTCATTCAGCCCGTATGAAAAGCAGGCGATTGCCCGGTCGAAATCGATCGAAATAGAAAAAACAATCGTAAAATTCGCGGCCGTGGAAGACCTGATCATCCATAAGATTTTCTCCGGCCGGCCCGGCTGAAATCCTCCGGACGAAAAAGGCTGAAAATTTAGAGTCCGGCCCCTTTATATCTCAATTATTTTACGATCGCCTTAAACCGCTTATCTTTTCTGATATTTTCCAAGTCTTCGTCTTTTTTCATCCAATCAAAATCTTTATAGCCCAAATCGACCGCCTTTTTAAGAGCGTTAAAAGCATCATCGATCTTTTGGCACCTTGAATATGCGCAAGCTAAATTATACCAAATATTCGGCACATCGGATATATCCTTAACTGCGATTTCATATGCCTCTACGGCTTTCTCATAATCCGCCGCCTTAATATACTCAAAACCATTTTTAGCGTATTCTAAACCTTTCAAGGAAGCAAACTCCTTGATGGTTACTTTTTTTTCCATTTCTTCAAGGTTTGTTTCAGGCTTCTTGCCGGACATCGTCGCGAACACATCTTCCAGGATCGCCCCGATAGTCAAATTATATCCTTCTTTCCAAAGTATAATCTGCCCACTTTTGTTTATGAGGAGAACCGACGGCATAATTTCCTTCTTCTTTTTTTCAAATTCAGGAATAAATTCTTTTACTACCTCCTGGTTTTTATCCAATAACATCGGAAGAGAAATATCCTTGATGCGCGGGTCATCAACGCCTTCTTTATCCGTAAAAATCGTCCAGGTTTTAACATTAGCCGCCCGGGCTTTTTCCTGGATCCCCTTAATCCGCGGTAACATTCGGATTGAAGGTTCAGCTTCTAACGTAAAGAAAAATAACAATATATTGCTTTCTTTTAATGCTTCGGCCAGATGATATGAATTATTGTTTTTATCCATTAAAGTGAAGTCTGGCAACGATTTCAGATGGCGCACGACTTTATCTCCTTCGGCCATAAACTCTAACGGTAAATCCAGAGGAATATTAACAACCAAGCCTTTATCCGATCGGACCTTAACCGGACGAGCGTACAGCAAAACATCACCACTGGCGTTACGACGGGCGGCCGTGATTAAATAATCACCGGGGACAAGCGACATCCAACCATTATCAAAAGTTATTTCATCCCAACGCTGTCCTCGCCACGCACCGTTACGCCAGGTAGCAATTCCATGATTAGGGTCCTTGCTTTGAAACGCCAAACCGTCTTTCATGGTAACAATTCTGACGCCACCGTGCTTAACATAATGTTTTTTGATTTCTTTACTGGCTTTTGTATTACCGATACTTTTGCTCTCCTTCGGGTAAAATGGAATCCATTTTTCGCCATCAAAAAACTCCACCCAATTTTCTTTGCGTTTAGCTGGAATTCCTAATGACCGCAATGCCGAAACGCTAATTAAAGTCAACGCAAACTTAGTTGCCCGGCGGCTTTTAAGATAATCAGCTGGATTTGCGAAATTTAAATAGCGACCTCTTTGGACGTTAACGACTTTTATGTTTTTTTCGATCCAGCGATTGACACTTTTAGCGGTACTTGGAATATCGCTTTTAACCATCGGGGAAAACATTTCATAGAATTCTTTCCGCCACTGATAAATATGAGCGTACGGCAAACGATATGAAAGGACATAAGGACGGAAAAGTTTTTCCGGTATTTTATAAGTAAACTTTTTCTTCGCCAAATGAGCGTAGTCGACGTGCTCTAACAATGTTTCCCCGGTAAATTCCAAGCTATCGATTAAATTAAACTGGCTGACCAACCAAAGCAGGTCTTCTCTTTTTTCAGGCGAAACTTCTTTAATGGCCCCGGCGATTTGACGCCAATTACCACCAGATTTTTTCAGTACTTTTACCACCGCGTCTTTAAAAGAACTGTTTTTAATTAATTTTTCTATCCCGGAATGTTCTTCTATTTTAAATTCTTCATACAAAACTGTTTCTTTCGGGGCGGCCGGAGCATGCTCGGCGTTGATTTTTTTTATCCTATCAGGTATTGCCAAATCCCGGTCATCACCCGAATCAGGCTTGAATAAACGGTATGCTTCCTCCGGCGATGGATAGCGAAGCATAAAATAACCTTCAGGTGTCTTATTATCTTTGGTTAACCTCAAAGTAACTTCCAGTTTATCAGATGGTCTTGTGTCAATTAATTTCCAAGCGGTCCCTGATTTCTCTGGTATGCCGGCACTCAAAAAATAACTGCCCAGCCCCGTAATTAAACTGACATTCCCCTTTTTATCCGTTCGACCTCCGGTAAACGTACGTATATTACCCCAGTTTACCAGTGACAAACCCACTGGAATACCGGGCAAAGGTTTTCCGTTATCTGAAACAACATGAGCTTTTACCGTGCGGGTAATTGAATAATTATCCAATACATTAATAATTGAAGTTTTATCATCCGATTTATAAATACGCGACTTATCCTTTGGTTTGCCGAATTGAGACGAATAAATAATAGCCCCCACTGACGCATGTTTACTGAACCAAGCTTTACCGGCCGTCAGCGCAAAAGCGTTTTTAATATTCGGTTCACAACTGCCGGCTGGATACCATTCGCCATCCGCCCAAACTTCGGTCCAGGCGTGGTTATTATCGGTAATTGACCACCAGGGAGTCCAGACATTCCGGGCGGGAATACCGGCCGCTCTAGCCGCAGAAATAAATATGATCATCATTTCTTCGCAACGGCCATACCCGGCTTTTAGAGTTGAAAAAGGTGATTTATCCCTGGCTTCACCCGGCTTGAAAGTTACTCTTCTTTTGCCTTTTTTATCAGCCCCGCCTAACCATAAATTTACCTGATAAGATACCTCTAACATACTCCGGCAATCCTTAACCAGAGGGTAGATCTGTTCATAAAAATATTTACGGTGGCGAGTGATGGGTTCTTCAGACACGCGATAGGAAAGAACCGATGCCAAAAAGATTTCTTTTGGTATTTTTTTTACCCATTTATAATTCTTCTTTACCAGCGAAGTATAACGAATATGCTCTAAAAGATAATCTGAAGTAACGGAAACACTGTCCGGAAAAGGCATGGTACCTATCAGAAAACACGCCCACTCAAGCTCTTCGCCCTCTAAACTTGTAATAACTTTCAATAATTCCGGAGCGTTACCTCCAGCTTCAACTAACGTCTTTCGCACGCCCTCAAGGTATTCATCCGGAACAGACTCACTAATATCAATTTTTTTGTCGTTTAACTGAAAGGAATATTTCGACACACACGATGCCATTATAATTGAAAATATTACCACCCCGACCATACATCTTTTCAGCATATTTAATCTCCTTAAAATATTTCTATTGCCATAATCCTACATTTTTTTTTATATTAGTCAAAATTTACCTAAAGAAACTTGCCCACCGTAAGTTTACTGAAGAAGGAAGTCCGTAGAACAAAGGAAGACCTGCCTCGCCACTGGCCCCGCCCTTTCCAGCCACGAAAAAAACTTTGTTAGAAAGGGCGGGGCCAGTGGTTCTCCGGAAAGAGGTAGGTTTTAGGGGAAGATTGGGGCAAAGGGAATCTATTCCGCAGTTACAAGCGGTAGATTCTCAGTGCTCTTTAAAAACCCCTCGAATTTCATACCATTATATTATCATATACGTTAAGTTCATGCACCCAAAAAATATAACCTCCGGTAAATTTATTTTTCTCTGTTTCAATGCCAAGCGGAAACTCGCTTCGCTTCTCTCCATCGAAGCGAGCGAAAATAACAATCAGTTACACACCCCCGGCCCCTCTTTCCCGCCTTTGGCGGGTAAATTAGAGGGGAGCCAGAACACACCCCTTCCGCCTGTCGCCTTTGGCGAGCCTCGCCCTTTTTGGGGCGGGAGGTGGTTTAGAGGGAAATCAAAACGGCCCTGTCTTCAACAAGAAAAACTATTTTCAATAATTCTTTATTTTATGCTTGACATTTTTCAATTCGAACGTATAATTAAAGCGAACGTTTGAATCATAGTGTTCTAGCTTAAAGAGGTAATACAATGGATTTAGCTGATACTAAGACCAAAATACTGGATTCCGCGGAAAAACTGTTCGCGGCTAAGGGCTTCGCGGCTACATCTTTACGCAACATCACCTCCGAAGCAAACGTAAACCTGGCAGCGATCAATTATCATTTTGACTCCAAGGATAAGCTTATTTACGAAGTCTTTGCCCGGCGAATGATCCCTATTAATAAGGAACGGATAAGATTATTGGATGAAATTGAAGCGAAAAACGTTGACCAACCGCCTCATCCGAAAGAAATAGTCCGCGCCTTAGTGGCCCCGCTATTGCGAGCGGCGAATAACCCGGACTTATACCTGGGCGATATATTGCTCCGTCTCTTCGCCCGTTTACACATTGAATCCGAAGAAAAGATGCGAGAAATGTTTAAGGGACTCATGGGTGCGGTTATCCAGCGTTTTATCCAGGCGTTCCGGAAGTCCTTACCGGATCTGGAAGAAGCCGATTTTTTCTGGCGCGTCTATTTTATGATCGGCGTCATGGCCCACTCCGTCGATACCCAAAAACTTAATCTGATCTCCCATGGTTGCTGTGATACGAGCGATGTGGAAGGAATCATCGACCGGATGGTCAATTTCATCACCCCGGGCCTGACCGCGCCGGCAACGAAAAAGGAGTAAACCCGCCGTCGTCCTACGGACTTTGGCGAGGCAAAGTAAAATGAAAAGATATATTTTCAGTCTCTTACTTATATTACTGGTTTCCTGCAAATCCGCACCGAAAGAACCGTTGTCGGTGTTGAATCTGACCGTACCGGAAAGCTGGTCGGCCGAGCATCAGTCCGACGGCCTGATCGGTGACACCTGGTGGCAGAAATTCGACGACGAACGTTTAAACGCGGTGATCGCGACGGCGCTGAAGCACAACTATAACCTCAAAATCGCGTCTTTGAATGTCGAAGCGGCGTTAGCCGAAGCGCGCATCGCCGGGGCCAACCTGTACCCGCAACTTTCCGGCGGTCTCAAGGCAACCCGGGCGACACAGAATTATATCGGACTGCCGTTCCCGGGACTGGAAGACAAAATCTTAACTTCGCGTTCAACGACCTACGGCGCCTCGCTGAATCTCAACTGGGAAGCCGACCTCTGGGGTGGGATCCGGGCCGGTAAAAACGCGGCCCGGGCGAACGTCAACGCGGCCCGGGCGGACCTGAGCGGGGCTAAACTCTCATTGATCGCCCAAACGACCAAGGTCTGGTTCAGCGCGGTCGAGATAAAACAGCAATTAGAGATCGCCGAAACGATATTAACCGATCACCGGCAAACGTTGAAATGGACCCGGGAGCGTTATGAACGCGGGTTAGTCCCGTTAACCAAACTCCGCCTGGCCAGAACCAACCTGGCGGCGTCGGAAACTGTGGTCAGCCAGTGGGCAGAACAAAACGAACGGATCGTCCGCCAGCTGGAAATATTAATGGGTCAATACCCGGCCGGAGAATTAGCGGTCTCCGAAACACTTAATCCCCTGAAAAATAATGTCCCGGCCGGCCTGCCATCGGAACTGGTGAACCGCCGACCGGACCTGGTCGCGGCGGAATACCGTTTATTCGCGGCAACTAAATTAGTGACGCGGGCCAAGACTAATCTCTATCCGCGGTTCAGCCTGACCTCGAGTGTCGGGACGTCATCTTCGGAATTAAAAGACCTGACAGACGGCGATTTCGGCATCTGGAATGTGATGGGCAACCTGTTACAACCGTTGTTTCAAGGGGGCCGGCTCCGGGCGGGCGTGAAGCTGGCCAAGGCGCGGCGCGAACAGGCACTGGCTTCTTTCGGGAACGCTGTCCTGAACGCTTACGGCGAAGTGGAAACCGCCCTGCGGACAATCGAACATCTGAACCAACGACTGGAACAAATGGAATTAATCTTTGAGGAATCCGAAGCGATCCATCAGATCACCCGGGAACGCTATCAGCGGGGACTGGCTAACCGGTTAGCATTAATTGACGCCCGGCGCCAGTCGCTGGCGATCAGGGGGAAATTTTTAACGATCCAGCGTCAACAACTGGAAGGCCGGATCAATCTGTACCTGGCCTTAGGCGGCGGTTTTAATAAGGAGACTAAAAAATGAATACCGAATTCCAACTCTGGACACACTTACTTTCAGGCTTCGGGGTATTACTGACCGTTTTCGCGGCGATCGGCCTGATAATCAGCCGGAAAAAGACCCGATTCGCGACCCAAATACTTTTAAGTATCGCGATATTGATGAGCGGGGTCGGATCCGCCTGGATAATGATCAACCAGAAGAAAAAACCGGAAAAAAGCGAACTGAAGATCGAACCACCTCTGGTCCAGGTGATCACGGTCAAAAAAGAAACCACGGACCTGGAAGTACTGGCCCAGGGGACGGTCTCACCGCGGACCGAGATAGTTTTGAGCCCCCAGATCTCCGGCCAGGTGATCGGTGTTTCGGCCGCTTTACGATCCGGCGGTTCGTTCCGCAAGGGTGAAGTTTTATTCGAGATCGATCCACGCGATTATGAAGCGGCGCTAAAGAACGCCCGGGCCCTGTTCACCCAGGCCCAATTACGGTTATCGATCGAGGAAGCGGAAAGTAAGATCGTCCGGGACGAATGGAAAAGTTTCGGCGAAAGCGACGCCCCGGCGCTGACCTTGCGCGAACCGCAGTTAGCGGAAGCCCGGGCCAAACTGGAGGCCGCCGAAGCGGGACTGGACCAGGCTAAACTTAACCTGGAACGTACCCTGGTCAAGACGCCTTTTGACGGACGGGTAAAAGAAAAAATGATCGATGTCGGACAGTTAGTGACGGCCGGGACACCGGCGGTAAGAATCTACGCGACCGATTACGTTGAGGTCCGATTGCCGTTGGCGCTGAGTGAATTCAAATATCTGGGCCTGCCGCTGAACTACCACGAAAATACACACGAGATAGCGCCACCGGAAGCGATCCTAGAATCCGAGATGGGCGATGAGAAATATTCCTGGAAGTCGCAAGTTGTCAGAACCGAAGGCCAGATCGACCCGAAATCACGGATGATCTATGTAGTCGCGCGAATGGAAAATCCTTATGCCAGCACCCCGCCATTGATCAGCGGACTTTTCGTGCGTGCCCGGATCAAAGGTGAAACCCTGGACAAAGTCATTGTTTTACCCCGGGCGGTCGTGCGTGGCAAGGACACCACCCTGGTGATCGACGAGGATAACCACCTCCGTTTCAGAAAGATCAAGCTCTACCGGGCCGAACGCGAACGGGTGATCGTCCTGGAGGGATTGAAAGAAGGAGAACGGGTCTGCCTGACAACCCTGGAAACGGTAGTTGATGGCATGCCGGTCCGCGTACTTAAAAACGAAGCAAAGGATATGAAATAATGAAAAGCTTGGTTACTTGGTTTGCTAAAAATACGGTCGCCGCTAATTTACTGATGCTGATCCTGGTCGTCGGCGGATTGATCACATTACCGACGATCAAGAAAGAGATATTTCCGTCATTCGGCATGGATATCATTATTGTTTCAGTGATCTATCCCGGCGCGGCCCCGGAAGAGGTGGAAAAATCCATTTGTCTGCCGATCGAAGAAGCGATCGAGGACCTTGAAGGGATAGACAAAATTTCTTCGGTAGCGGGCGAAAGTAACGGCCGGGTAACGGTTGAGATCGGGACCAATGCCGATAGCCGGAAAGTGCTGGAGGATATCAAAACCCGGGTCGACGCGATTGACACTTTTCCCGACGAGGCCGAACGGCCGTTAGTGACCGAACTGATGAACAAGAACCAGGTAATCAATATTGCCGTGTCCGGACAAACAGATGAGGTGACGTTAAAGAAACTCGGCCAGAAGATCCGCGATGAGATCACCGATCTGCCGGGTATCACCCAGGTAACATTGGTCAACGCCCGCCCTTATGAGATCACCATCGAGCTATCCGAAGAAAACATGCGCCAATACGGCGTGACTTTCGATGAGATCTCCCGGTCCATCCGGCGCTCCTCGCTTGACCTGCCCGGCGGAATAATCAAGACCAAAGGAGGAGAAGTATTATTACGGATAAAAAAACAGGCCTACGTAGGCAGCGATTTTGAAGATATCGTTATTCGGACCAGGCCGGACGGGACGAGGCTCAAGCTGGGGAACGTGGCCAAAGTGATCGACGGTTTTACCGAAGTCGATAAGCTGACTTTATTCAACGGCCAACCGGCGGTCAACATCCAGGTCTTTCGGGTGGGCGATCAGAGCGTGCTGGAAGTGGCGGAGACAGTCAAGGAGTATCTCCACAAAGCGCAGGCTCGGATGCCGGCCGGGATAAGTTTAACCTCCTGGCAGGACAATTCCCTTGTTTTTAAAAGCCGGTTAGACCTGCTGAAGCGGAACGGGATCATGGGTTTCATTTTAGTTTTTATTATCCTGATGCTTTTCCTGCGTTTCAAACTGGCTTTCTGGGTGAGTATCGGGATCCCGATATCATTTTTAGGCGCGATCTGGATGATGCCCTCGATGGACGTTTCCATCAACATGCTTTCCCTTTTTGCTTTTATCCTGGTGCTGGGGATCGTCGTGGACGACGCGATCATTGTCGGCGAAAGCATCTACACCCATCAGCGTCAGGGTAAGAAAGGAATCCAGGCCTCGATCGACGGTGTCCGGGAGGTTTCCATCCCGGTAATCTTCGCGGTCTTGACCACGATGGCCGCTTTTTTCCCGATGATGATGTTACCGGGCTACATGGGAGTTATCTGGCGGATCATCCCGGCGGTAATTATTCCCTGCCTGTTCTTTTCGCTGGTCGAATCACAGCTCGTCCTGCCGGCGCATCTTTCCCACTTTGATCCCGACAAAGACAAGAAATCGCGAAACAGATTCGTTAAGGGCTGGCTCGCTTTCCAGGGTACTTTTTCTAACGGGTTGGAACTATTTATTGAGCGTTTTTACCGCCCGGCCCTGAAATGGACCTTGAACAAACGGTACCTGACCTTATCGATCGCCCTGACCGCCCTGATCCTGACTGTCGGCTACGTCAAAAGCGGACGATTAAAACTAATATTTTTCCCGGCGGTCGAGGCGGATTTTATCGTCGCTTCTTTGAACATGCCGCAGGGCACACCGGTCGAAGTGACCGCGGAGGCGATCAGAAAAATAGAACAAGCGGCCCTGCGGTTACGCGCTGAGTTTAAGGTAACCGTTGAAAACGGGAAAGAGGAAAGCGTGATCAAGCACGTTATTTCCTCGGTCGGAGAACAACCGATGGCGGCGATCCGGAAACGAGGAGCCGGGGCCCGGGCCGACCTGGCCAGCGACCCCCATCTGGGTGAAATTTTTGTCGAACTCCAACCGGCGGAAAAAAGAGATGTGTCCAGCGAAACCATTGCCCAACGCTGGCGGGAACTAACCGGCCCGATCCCAGCGGCCAAAGATCTGAACTTTACCGCCTCGTTGCTTGATACCGGCACCCCGCTCAATTTCCAGCTTTCCACCTATGATCTGGATGAATTGCAGGAAGCGGCCGAAGAATTAAAAGACCGGTTGGGTGAATACGCGGGTGTGTTTGATATCTCTGATTCTTATGAAGGCGGTAAAAAGGAAATAAAATTTATGATCAAGCCCTCGGCCGAAGCGCTTGGTATTTCCATGTCGAACCTGGCCCGCCAGATCCGGCAGGGATTCTACGGCGATGAAGCCCAGCAAATTCAACGGGGACGGGACGACGTCAAGGTCATGGTTCGTTATCCGCTGGCCACCAGACAATCCGAAGGCGACGTGGAAAACATGATGATCAGAACCCTAACCGGCGATGAAGTGCCTTTATCGGAAGTTGCTTCCGTCAGTTACGGACGCGGGTACGCTTCCATCCAGCGAACGGACCGGAAACGGACGATCAATATTACCGCGGACCTGGACAAGTCAAAGGAAGACGCGAGTACGATAAAAGACGAAATTGTGACCTCATTTTTACCGAAATTAACCGCGAAGTACCCGAACTTGTCATATACGGTTGAAGGCGAGCAAAAAGAAATGATGGAAACGATGGACGCGCTGTTCAGTAAATTTATCATGGCCCTTTTTATTATTTTCGTGCTGATGGCCATCCCATTTCGTTCTTACGTTCAACCGGCGATCGTTATGCTGGCGATCCCCTTTGGTCTGATCGGCGCGATCATCGCCCATGTCGTTTTCGGGATGGACTTAAGTATCATGTCGATGTTAGGCCTGGTGGCCCTGACGGGCGTGGTGGTCAATGACAGTTTAGTCCTGGTCACTTATATTAACCGCAAGCGCGAATCCGGACAGTCGTTGATCGATGCCGTGCGTAATGCCGGGGCCGTGCGTTTCCGGCCCATTATCCTGACTTCACTGACAACCTTTGGCGGTCTGACCCCGCTCATGCTGGAAAAAAGTATGCAGGCGAAATTCCTGGTGCCGATGGCCGTCTCGCTGGCCTTTGGCGTACTATTCGCCACCTCGGTCACGCTTTTCATCGTTCCTTCCGTTTATGTTATCCTGGAAGATATCAAGTCTGCTTTGAGACGGATATTAATGATCGGGAAATCATCGTAAAGCGCCCGAACGACAGATTAGTTGTTCAAATCAGATAAATTAAAATAGCGATCAGTTTTTATTTGACCCCTCTCCGAATATTTAATATAATCAGTCAGATTTACAACACTTTTGTGGGAGAAAAACGATGGCCGGTAAAGTATTAGAAATAACCGACAGCACTTTTGAAGCGGAAATCACCAAATCGACCATCCCGGCCCTGATAGATTTCTGGGCCCCCTGGTGCGGCCCCTGCCGGATGTTAGGGCCGATCGTGGAAAATCTGGCGACGGCTTATGACGGCAAACTTAAAGTGACCAAGGTCAATACGGACGACAACCCGGATATTTCAAATAAATTACGGGTAATGAATATACCGACCATCATGCTATTTAATCAGGGAGAAATGGTCGAACGGATCGTCGGCCTGAAACCACAGACCGAACTGGAAGAAATTATCCAAGAAAAATTAGGGGTGACAAAGTAAGAACATGAAATACCTGATCACCGGCGGCGCCGGCTTTATCGGCTCACAGCTGGCCGAAACATTATTAAAGGGAAATAAAGAGGTCTATATTATCGATGACCTTTCCACCGGCCGGATCCAGAATATCGAACACCTCAAGAGCAACCGGAAATTCCACTACACCATCGAATCAATTTTTAACGATTCCGTCCTGGCCGAGTTAATTGACCAGGCGGACATTATTTTTCATTTAGCGGCGGCCGTCGGTGTCCGCCTGATCGTGGAAAGACCGGTTCAGACCATCGAGACAAACATCCGGGGCACCGAGCATGTTTTTAAACACGCTGACAAAAAGAAAAAAGCGGTCTTTATCGCTTCCAGTTCCGAAGTATACGGGAAAAGCGATAAAATCCCCTTTAAAGAGGACGATGATACGGTCATGGGGCCAACGACTAAAGCCCGCTGGAGTTACGCCTGTTCCAAGGCAATCGATGAATTCCTGGCCCTGGCTTATTGGCGGGAACGCAAAACTCCGACCATTATCGGCCGGTTTTTTAATACCGTCGGTCCCCGCCAAACCGGTCGGTACGGCATGGTTATCCCCCGTTTTGTCAAGCAGGCCCTGACCGGTCAGCCCATTACGATCTACGGCACTGGCGAGCAATCACGTTGTTTTGCTTCAGTTAATGATGTAGTCAACGCCATGATCAAACTGGCCCATACGGAACAAGCCAGAGGACAGGTATTCAATATCGGCAGTGATGAAGAGATCACCATTAATGATCTGGCTGAAAAAATAAAAGAAAAAACCCGAAGTTCGTCGCCGATCAAACATATCCCTTATGACGAAGCGTATGAATCCGGTTTCGAAGATATGCAGCGCCGGGTACCGGATCTAAGCAAGATCAAAAAAGCGATCGGGTATCAACCAAGCAAAAATATTGATCAGATCCTGGACGCTGTGATCAAATACATTAAAAATACCAAAGACGCCTGATTTTCACGGAGCGAACATGATCGACGGAGTAAAGGTCAAAAAACTCAAATTCATTCCGGATGAACGGGGCCGGTTGATGGAAATACTGCGGGTGGATGACGAAGTGTTCGATAAGTTCGGCCAGGTCTATATTACCACCGCTTACCCGGGCGTCGTCAAGGCTTGGCATTACCATAAGATCCAGACGGATCACTTCGCGGCCCTGCACGGCAAAATGAAAGTCGTGCTTTATGACGCGCGGGAAAATTCGCCGACTAAGGGCGAAGTCAATGAATTTACCATGGGCCAGCAGGACCCGATCCTGGTCAAGATACCACCCATGGTCTACCACGGATTCACCACCCTCAGCGACCACGAAGCCATCATGCTCAACTGTCCGACTGAACCGTACAACAGGGAAAATCCCGATGAATACCGGATCGAATCTGACAGTAAAGAAATACCTTATGACTGGAAGCGTCAAGACGGGTAATTCAATGAAATTAGGACAGCTAACTATAACGCCGGTAAGCGACGGATCTTTCAAACTGGACGGCGGCGCTATGTTCGGCATTGTTCCGAAACCACTTTGGGAAAAACGGATCCCGGCCGACGAAAAAAACCGGATTCCCATGGGACTCTGGTGCCTGCTGATCCAGACACCGGATAAAAATATTCTGGTCAATACCGGCATCGGACCGGACGAAAAATACCGGGATCGGTTCCGCGAGATCTATGATATCCAGCACCCGCCCGCCCTTTTGTCCAGCCTGGCCGAACAGAATTTAAAACCGGCTGATATTGATATCGTCATCCTGACCCACTTGCATTTTGACCACGCGGGCGGAAACACCAAATGTCAAAACGAAAAATGCGTGCCGGGAGATGCGAATTGCGGCTGGGAACCGACTTTCCCAAAAGCGAAATATATCATTCAAAGCCAGGAATGGGAAAATGCCGTCCAGCCGACCGAACGTACCCGGGCCAGTTACCGGCCGGAAAATATTTTGCCCCTGAAAGAACAGGGATTACTACAATTGATCGCCGGTGAACAGGAAATCGTGCCGGGGGTCAAAGTACTGCCGACCGGCGGCCATACCCACGGACATCAAATCGTATTTATCGAATCCGAAAATAAAAAAGCGGTCTATTGGAGCGACCTGATCCCGACCACGGCGCACCTTGACCTGCCCTACATCATGAGTTACGATCTTTACCCGGAAGAAACGCTTAACCGGAAAAAAGATTTGGTCGAACAAGCGATAAGAGAACAATGGCTCTGTTTCTGGGAACATGATCCGAAAATCAACTGCGGCTATCTGCAAAAAAAAGATAAAGCACTCATCGTCAAACCGGTTAATCCTTAAGGAGGCACTGACATGAAATGCTCCAAATGTAATTACGAAATGAAAGACGGCGAGTTGACCTGTGGTTTATGCGGCACAATATTAAGGAAAGGAAGGGGACAACCGGTAAAACCACCACCGAAAAAAAGGAGTCAGCCGGTCCGATTTAAAAAAGCGTGCCCGAATCATCCGTACAAGAAAATCGAATGGTTTTGCGACTCCTGTAAAAAAGATTTTTGCGCTGACTGCATTACGATTGTCAGCGGACGAAGAATATGTCCAGGCTGCAAAAAGAAAGGATTTACCACCCAATCACGTTTTTATCGGAATGAAGGCGCCGATATCCTCAGCGCCCTCTGGATCGCTTCCAGCTTGATCCTGATCGTCAATTATTTTACGCCCATGATGGCGGTCCAGGGTCAGAACACCATGTGGTGGTCAATGTTTAAAACCGCCCCCCTGAATGGATTCGCGTTTTTACTGCCGTCAATCTGCGGCGTCTTATTACTGATCATGGCCACTGTCGTATCGGTTAACGGACTGGTCCGGGGAATCATTATCGGACTGATCGGATTAGGCGCTTGGATATTTTATTACGTGGCCGGAACAATGTCAGCCGGCCCCCTGGCTTCTTCACCCAAAATGGTCGGGCCGGCCAATACCATCGAATCCATCATTCCGCTGATGAGCCTGATGCTGATGCTCACCGCTTCCCGACTCAGGAAAGATTATTACAAGAGCAGCCTGGCCCGCTTCCTGGGCGGTATTATGGGCTGCATCTTTTTGATCTCGCTATTCATTTTACTCTCTGAAGATTTCTCAATTTCAACGATTACCATTATGGCCAACATTTCGGTTGACCCAAAAGATTTCAGCGGGTTACTCAATATTCATTGGGTGATATCAACGATTTGTCTCGCCGGACTGATAATCGCCAGTTTGCTGGCCGTGATTAATTTCGGTCAGATGGCCGCGAGTAAAGCCATTGCCAAATACAGTTTTGGGATCGGCCTGACCTCCCTGATACTTTTATCAGCCTGGGTATTATTAGCGACCGGAATTATTTTTACCGGAACAAGCGGAGCCGGATTAAACTGGGAGTTGTTTCTAGTTTACCGGATATTTTTTATTTACGGGACAGTGGTATTAATGTTCGGCAGCGGAAACTACGATTGGCTGAAACACGTGGCGCCGATGAATTG
>DAOWBV010000095.1 GCA_030633885.1 Planctomycetota bacterium | reverse complement strand
TACTTCGCCAGGAAGTACCCGGCAAACGGGTGACCACGGTTCCGCAGTTTGAGCACTGCATTGAAAAATTATTCGCACCGAAAGCCTGAGGTTGGAAATTCGGTCCGACCAAAGGTTGTGTTCCCTCACCCTCTTTGGAAGGCCAAACCTGCAAAAAAGGTTGGGCGCCGGGGAGTTGAATTCCAACCACGGCTGGCTTGATCAAGTCAATAATCTGATGGAAAGAACCGGTCGGCCCGATCGGCGGAGTCGGAAAATTATTTTGAGCGGGCGCATTCCCGTTTCCTCTGGCAAAACCCATCAGTTCATCGGTTAATTTTTTCCGGTCTTTTCTCCCCACTCCGAAAATAAGGCAGCCGAAAACCACCAAAGTAATCACAACCAACCCGATCAACCAGGGAGTTAGTTTACCTTTAACACATGAGTTGTTTTGATTATTCTCCATCATCCGAATTCCTTAAAATAATTTAGCGAAGGATCTCAATATCCTTCGGCGCCCGACAACGTCGGGGTCCTCAGGATAAGGGTCAAAAAAGACCCCGACCCCTCAATTTTTTTTATCACTTGAACTTTTGACTGGTTCCGCCGTCGATTGGATCACGCTCTTGACCCCTGACCCAACCATGATCAATCCGGTCAGAAAAAACATAATCACGATCAACCCTTTGAGGACATCCCAGATAAACCACCACCAGGTCGCCGCACCCCAAAGACCAATCGCTAACAATATCAAACCGGCAATAAGTCTATTCATCGTGCTCACCTACCTTTCTGAAAATACTATTTTGAGACAAGCCCAATATTTCATCTTCTTCACCAAGGTAAATCATGGAACGGGGATAGCCATACATCCGCCACAAAAATTTACCGGGGAAAGAAGTAGTCAATTGATTATAAACCCGGGCATCTTCATTATAATAAGCTTTGGCCTCAGCGATCCGGTTCTCCGTCGTCACTAATTCCCTGATCAAATCCTGAACTGATTGGGTGGCTTTTAATTCCGGGTACTGCTCAAACAAAGCAAAGAGGTGGGAAAACAATTGACCTAACCCTTGACCGCCCTTCATCCCTTTCGCCGGATTCTTGATTGAAACCAACTTCTCCCGGGCATCCGAGACATATTTAAAACTATTCGACTCATGAAACTTGTATTCACGCGTAAAAGAGATCAACATCGGAATTAAATTATCCCGCCGCTTTAATTCTTTGCCAACATCAGCGTAATGAGCTTCAGTTCGGGTAATGATCAGGGCAAATCGGTTGTAATTCCAGATACCCCACCAGGTCAATCCAACAAAAGTTATCACTAACATAAACCGGAAACACCAGGCGAGAATCGGACGGGCATCAAGATAACTCTTGAGTGTTTTAACGTAATTCTTGAAACCAATCCATTTCCTTTTGGGATAACTCAATTTTTCCACATAGACTTTTTTGATGACAGAACTAATTAAACTGGCCATTTGTCCATTCACTCTCTTTGATATCTATTACCTTATTTAGTCAGATCTCCGTTAAATGACGGATATCCTAACCTCTACCGGGTTTAAAGTTCTTCTTCCTCCGACTCCATGGCTTGGCGGAAAGATTCAATTGCTTTACTATGCTCTCCGTTAGCATCATGAGCCAACCCCAGGCTATAGTGATACTTGGCTACCCGGGGCTCGATCTCAATCGCTCGTTGATAAAGTTTGATCGCTTCTTGATGTTTTTTTTGTCCATCATAGATCAAACCCAACCGATAATGAATATCCGGTTCTTGCGGTTTGAAGTCAAGGGCTTTTCGATAGTTTTCGATCGACTGGTCCGTCAACCCCTGCCGGTTATAGATCGATCCCAAATGAGTATGAATATCAGCATCACGTGAATCCAAACCGATAACATTCGTAAAAAACTTAACCGCGTCATCATACAAACCTTTTTTATAACAGGATACACCTAATTTGTAGCACGCTTCGGTATCAAGCGGATTAAGTTCCAACGCTTTCATAAGCTTCGGAATAGCCTCATCGGTCTCCCCGCGATCCGCGTACTTCTGTCCAATCCGACTGTAAACTTCAGCTTCGTCATGAGGTTTCAACCGGAATAGATCTTCAATCCAATTCAATAGTTTGTGAAAGGTCAGGATCACAATACGCCATAAAATCTCCAGTTTGGTCATCATAATTACCTACCTCCTCAAAAAACTTTAAAGTTATTATCTTCTCTTTTTCCTGGTCCCGATCAACAATCCAATGGCCCCACCGGCCACCCCGGCCGTCCAAAGACAAAGAGCCACCGGCAAAACGATTTCGGCCACCGCGACGGCGGTGATGGCCGCGATCCCGCCGGCCACGCCCAGACTCGCCCCGGCCACGGTCGTGGTCACGGTTTTGACACCCTGAGACGCGCCTGAAATTTTTTCTGCTTTCTCTTCTTGATTAGCCATTTTTTTACACCCTCCTTCGATGAGCCCCGATAAAAACTATCGGGGCGAATTGACCCCGCCCTTTTTGCAAAAAAGGCGGGGTATTTTTAACTCCTGTTTAATCAACCAACCACTGCCGGCCGGTTCGATTTAGTTAATTTCTGAATAACTTCACTGGCCCGGCGGCGCACCATCTGATGAGGATCATCCAACAGCTTCACCAGACAGGGAATAGCTTCCCGCTTACCCAGTTTCCCTAAAACGCGCAAGGCAACCAGCCGCATACGCGAGTCCGGATTTCTTAATTCACCAGTCGCGTGCCGGAACATAACCAGGTCGTCCATCCGTTTCTGTTGACCATCAATTTCGTTTTTAATATTCTGAATCCGCCCCTGGTTATCCCGAACCTGTTGAACGATTTTTTTAACATTTTCATCTTTAAAAAGCCTGGTAAGCTCCTCGCCCTTCGCGCGAAACATTTCTTCGCCTAACTTGGAAAAACCATCTTTCTGTCTCATTTCCCAATGAGCCAGCTGACTATTTGTCTTAACTTTCTTGAACAGATTACCTACTCGCACGGCCATCACCCGGGCCTCGCCCGTTACCGACTTGACAGCCTTGCCTAAAAAATTTCTGACGGTGCCTGTTTTCTCAACCGTTTTGCGGCAAGCACTCCCCACGTATTTACCAACAACGACACAAAGACTTCTTTCATTCATAATCAACCCCGAACAATCCCATCTCCAGTCCTTTTGTTTCCACCACTATAAAACCCAAGGCAACGATTATGCCCTTCGCTTCGCGCCGCTAATCCCCGGCATCAATCTACCCGGAGTAATTTTGACGTTCCGGCGAAAATCTCTATAAATAAATTCTCGACCCCGGGCAGGCAATTCCTCGCTTTCCGGCGAGGAAACAGGCGATATTTTATTCACCGGCACCAGGATACCTCCGGAAACAAGTAATCGCAACGCCTCATCTACACTGATCGATAAAGGAAACACGTTCTCTCCGGACAAAAAAATCGTGTAGCCGGTAAAGGGGGTCGGTGAACTGGGAATAAAAACCGTAACGCAATCAAACCCGAGAGTATCGTTGACACTGCGAATCCCATCAGAAGTAACAAAACCCAAAACGTAGATCCCTTTCATCGGATATTCCACGGCCACCACCGCTTTAAAATTATCTTTTTTATTCGAACCGGAAAGAAAACGAACAATCTGTTTGGCATAAGGATAGATTAAATTAATCAGAGGCAAACGACCGAAAAATTTATCACCGATCAGCCGGGTAATCCGCTGACCGAAAAAGTTATTCATTAAATAACCGACGAAAACTACAACGAGGCCGGTCACCAGCAAACCAACCAAGGTTACCACTAATGAATTACCCGCTACCCGGGTTACTTCTTCAACTCCCAGGAAACCCACCAGAGACAATATTCTTCGCCCCAGAGGGAACCCGAAATTCCGGGCCAGGACATCAAAAATAACGCTGACCACTAAAAGCGATAAAATGACCGGCATTAAGGTGATCAAACCGGTCAAGAAAGGCTTTTTAAACGGAAATGTTTTGCTCATAATTTATCCTTACTTAGACAGAGGCAACCACTCGGCCATTTTCAAAACAACAAAAATAGCCGGTGACTACTTGACAGGTTAATGAATCAGAGGAAGGAATGATCCTATTTCAGGAACAAAGGGCTTATCATGCTTATCCGGCGCGGTTTAGCTGGCGGGCTGACGAAACCCTGATATTTGATTTCGGAAACCCATATTTCAGAAGTTTTTGTACCACCACTTCGTTGGGATCACAGATGATAAAATTTCGATCGGACTGGGCGAACGGAATAAATACTTTAATACACGCCCGGGCGATATGCTCAGTTCGCTTTAAATTAATTACGACTTTTCCCTGACTGTTTTTATCAACACAGAAAGCGACGATTTTTTTAACAATATTTTTAGCTTCGGTCACCTCGCTCACCGTACGATCACCGGACAGATGGTGATCAATAAAACGCGGCGCCTTCAGATAGAAATCTTGATCAAGTAAACGGTCTATTGGTTTAATCATCTTTCTGATGCTCGTTTAGATTTAAGCCGGTTCCGGTTCCGGATCGGACCCGACTGACGGCTCACTTTTCTCCTCGGAGGCCGCCGGCGGAGTTACGGTCTTCGGTTTTTTAGCTTTTTTCTTTGTTTTTTGAGGACCATCACCGTTCGTCCGGCTTAATTTATTGATCACCGCCGAAGCCCGGGCCCGAACGTTTTTGTCAGGATCAGACAGGGCTTTACTGAGATAGGCAATGCTCTCTTTTTTTCCTAATTTTTCCAGAACCCGGATCGCCGTCAGCCGAATACGAGTATCGGTATTTTTCAAATCTTTGACCGCCCGATTAAAAATAGCGACTCGTTCCTTTTCCAAGTGCTCATCTTCCATTGCCTGCTTTGCTTCCTTGAATTGCCGTTCAATTTCACCCAACTCCTTAATATACTTTTCAACCTGGGGTTGACCGAGAACGTCCTGAATATTTTTTCGCATCAAATGAAATATCTCCGCTCCCAATTGAGTAAAGATTTGATGCTGTTTCCTTGCAGTCTGTTTTAATTCTTTTTTCCGACCATGGGTCCCGCAGCAGGCAAATGTATCCTTGACTGCTTGCTCGCCCTTTTTGACGACCTGTTGGGCTCCCTGATAAGCGGTCGAACCCAGTTTACTTACTTCTCTTCCGATCGGATACACCCGCCGGGCGATATCGCCGGCTAATTTTCCGGCCGTAACACAAATTACTTTTTTCTTGCCCCGCGTTGACCTGGTCTCCGTCGTTTTTTCCGTTTCTTTATCGGTACTCATAGGACCCTCCTTATTTTAACATTAAAATCTTAGTTAAGACCGCCAGATCAAGATATTCTAGATTAAACGGCTTCATAATATATTCGTAAGCCCCTAAAGCTAAGGCCGCCTGAGCTGAATCAAGATCCTGGTCAGCCGTAATCATGATCACCCCGATACTCTCATCTAAAAGCTTAATTTTTTTCAGCGTCACCAGACCATCCATGCCCGGCATTCTGATATCCAATAAAATCAAATCGGGTTTATCGGTTTTAATTTTCTCCAGAGCTTCTTCCCCGCTGGCCACGACCGATATCGTGTAACCGCGTCGACTGAGAAACCGCGCCAGCAAATTCCGAACAGAATCATCATCGTCAACCACCATGATTTTTGCCGGTTGCTTCCTGACTTCCTCTACTTTCGTCTTCCTTTTTTCAATTGAATTTTTAATGGTTTTGACAAACACTTCTATGCTTAAGTTTTTCTGAATGAAATTCGACACGCCTAACTTAACGGCCTCTTTTTCCAATTCGGCCGTGGCAAACCCGGTCAGCATAATGATATCGACAGTCGTGTCAAATTCGCGTATTTTTCGCAATGTTTCCAACCCGCTCATTTTAGTCATTTTATAATCAAGGATTATCAAATCAGGCCGATCGCTCCGCAATCGTTCTAAGGCATCCACTCCGTTCCCGCTGGTCACGACTTGATAACCCTGCCGGGTAAGCAGATTGTACAAAAGCTCACGCATAAATACTTCATCGTCAACAACTAATATTTTTTCCATAAATTCCTAAGAGATTTAGACGGCAATATATTGCCTTTCAGGATTTCATGTTTTTCGCTTCCATTCCATCAAGAGGCAACATTCAGGCCAAATGTTTCATCAGTAATTGGAATCAGCAATTTTATTGGCGGGCAGGGAATAACGATGAATTTTATCTCGGAGAACTTGAAGTGAAATTCTTAATAATTCGCTTGCCTGGTGAAGATCACCACCGACGGCTTTAAGCGCGTATTGAATATATCTCTTTTCCATTTTTTCCAGAGAAACCAATGACTTGGAATCAATCGGAGCTAAATCAGAAGTTTCAAATTCTTCCCAAAAAACCTGATAATCATCTAACGCGGGAATCGCCAAAGCAACATCAGCGGGTGTAATCATTTCATTTTCGCTTAAAATACTCACGCGTTCGATAAAGTTTTTCAACTCCCGCACATTACCCGGCCAGTCATGCTCCAGGATCATTTGCATGGCACTGGAAGAAAATTTCTTCAAACTACCTTTATAAGTTTTTTTGTATGATTTTAAAAAATGTTCGATTAACAGAGAAATATCATCTTTCCTGAAACGTAAAGGCTGAATATTAATAGTCAGCACGGCCAGCCGGTAATAAAAATCACTCCGCAGCCGACCTGATTTTATTTCATCGGCCATATTACGATTAGTAGCGGAAATAATCCGGAAATCAACCCGCCGTTCCTGATTATCACCCAACCTCCGAAAAGTCCCGGTTTCGATGACACGCAATAACTTAACCTGCAAAGTCGGATTCAGTTCCGCGACCTCGTCCAGGAAAAGAGTCCCTCCATCGGCCTCTTCAAAAAGACCGCGCTTGACACTAACCGAGTCAGTAAAAGCCCCTTTCGCATGTCCGAAAAATTCATTTTCCAGTAAATTTTCCGGAACAGCTCCGCAATTAACCGTAATAAAAGGATCCCTGGAACGAGCGCTATCATGATGAATCTGGTGGGCCACCAGCTCTTTCCCGACGCCGGTTTCCCCTCCAATCAAAACAAAAGTATTAGTCGGAGCTACTTTATTAACCAAATGGAAAACGCTTTTGATGGCCGTACTCTGTCCAATAAATTCAGGCAATGAAGGGGATTCGCTTGATTGACGTCGGAAAGAAAGAAACGGCTTTTTTTTCGCACTTCGGCGGGCCTGACGATGAGCCCGATCAATAATCGGTATCAGCTCGCCCATATTCGGTGATTTTACTAAAAAATCATAAGCGCCTAAAGTCATGGCCCGACAGGCAACTTTAAAATTACCTTTCTGGGCCATAATGATTACTTTAAGAAAAGGGAAATCTGTTTTGAACTGCTTGAGGTGATGGAAGATATCATCCTGATTTTGATTCAACCCCAGGAGGGTCACTAAAATTTTTTCCTCGGTCAAAATCAGAAGACCGTCTTCAACCGTCGGTGCGGTGAATATTTTATAACCGGATTCAGTGAGATTTTCTAAAGTATCTCGAAGAAATACTTTATCATCATCAATAATTAGTAACGACAACCCCTCCAGCATATCAGGCCCTCTCTTCAAAATAATC
>DAOWBV010000205.1 GCA_030633885.1 Planctomycetota bacterium | reverse complement strand
GGTGCTGAGTGACATCGAACATAAGGGCGGCGTCGATGAAATCTGGTGCCTGGGGGATATCGTCGGTTACGGCCCCGACCCCTGCCAGTGTATTGAACTCCTGCAGCGTTACAATCATGTCTGCGTCCCCGGCAATCATGACCTGGCGGCTATCGGCAAGATTGATACCACTTACTTTAATGCGCACGCGGCCGCCGCCTGCCAGTGGACGGCGCAGCAGTTGAGGCCGGACGATATCCAGTACCTGGAGAGTTTACCACTGACTCTGGAAAAGGGTGATTTCCTTCTGGTGCACGGCAGCCCGATGGACCCCACCTATGAATACGTGATTTCCAGGGGTATCGCCGAAAGGAATTTCGGCTTTTTCAAGTCGCAATTCTGCCTCGTCGGCCACTCCCACGTGCCGATGTCGTTCAAAGAGGAAGGCGGGACTTGTCTGGCGGTACAGGTCAGGCCGGGTATCGGGATGATTTCGAGTCTTAATTGAAATTCTATGATCTCTTCGATGGGGATGGGGGTCGCGCGAGAACGATGGTATTTATCTAAAAAAGCGTCTGCTTTTCCCCTGATTTCTTCATAAGGCATATGTGGAATATCAAAAGGTTCGAGCATTTCAAGCTTTCCGTATTTTCTCTATTAACGCGTCTAATTGCTCTGTCGTGAGTTTCTGACCACGCAAGGTTCGAAAAAAAACGGGAAGCTTTTCGATTAAATTCGCGTCATTAAGAACTTGGGGTGGGATTCTTCCTCCGGCAACGGAAGCCAAATCAAAAAATTGATACCAGTCATCGGAGCCTTCTTTAAGTTTTAACTGTCGGGCATATTCCTCTAAACGTTCTTTTTTCTGAGGAGGAGAAATTATTCCTCTTTCCATCCGGCTTAAATTCCCTGGATCAAGTCCTTTTTCTTCGCAGAAACGCCGCAGGGTATATCCCAGAGCGATTCTTCTTTCCTTAAAAAATACCCCAAAAGCTTTTATGTTTGGTTTAGGCATGATAATTCACCTCCTTGTTGTATTAATTATACAACACCAAGGCGTGTTTGTCAAGATGAAAATTAAAAATTAATGAAATAAAGTTAGTGGGTTTGTTATAAGGAAAAAGTGTAGTAATCTAATTATAACACACCCCTAACCCCTCTTATTAGAGGGGAAATTACTACATTTCTGGCCGGCAGGTTTGAGGTGCCATTAATGTCTTTTTTCTGCGCGGGAATGACATACGAAAGGATTTGTTTCAGTGTCCTCTGTGGTTAGACCGGATCTACTTTCTCAACGAAGCCTGGAACTGCTGTTCAAGAGTGGAAATGATGTTGTTCATGACCGTGTCAATCTCTTCGCTTTTGAGTGTCCGGTCAGGTGAACGGAAACTAACCGAAAAGGCGAGACTCTTCTTGCCTTTGGGGATTTGTTTACCGCGGTAGAGATCAAAGAAGTTGACGGATTCCATGAACTGGCCGGATTTTTGTTTGATGACCGATTCGATCTGGTTCCAGCGGACCTTTTCATCGACGACCAACGCCAGGTCGCGTTCGATCCCGGGCAGACGCGTGAATTCCTGATAAGAAATATCGGTTTGCGTTAACTTGACGATCTCTTCGAAGTCGAGTTCAGCCACAGCAACCGGTTTTTGCGTCTCGTATTTTTCTTGCGCTCCGGTGTTCAATTCCCCGAAGTAGCCAAGCGTTTTCAGGCCGGACATGATCTTAATGGAGCGGGTCGGTTCCAGACCAGCTAATTTAACTTCTTGATAAGAGATTTTGCTTATATTTAGTTGTTGCCACAAGGTGCTTAATGTTCCCTTTAAGGAATAAAATCCCTGGTTATCGAGCACGCCTAACACCAGCTTTTCCTGGTCGGTTCCGTAATAGGCCTTGGCGATCTCGAATAATTTGAGGGTGGCCGTATGGTCATAGTTTTCATTGATCTTATTAACGGCTAACAGGCTGGGGGCGAGACTGTTACGCATGAATTTGTCTTCGGCGCCGCCGGGATTGACCAGGCCGAGCAGTTTTTCTTCTGACCAGAAAGTAAAGTCCGGTTGGTATTGCGGTTCCAGAAAACTGGTCGTCATGGATTCGTTATAACCCAGGCCGGTCAGGAGCCGGCGGAGTAATTCATTGGTTGATTCAAAGACGTTTTTCTCTTTGATCTGCGGAACGACCGGCGGGGGAGAGGCCGGAATGTTTTCGTAGCCGTGGACCCGGGCGATCTCTTCGATCAGATCTATTTCTCGGTCCACATCACTCCGGAAATCAGGGATCTCGACTTTAAGCTGGCTGGCGGATTCATTCTTGATTTTAAAGCCGAGTCCTTTTAGTATCCGTTTGACTTCGGGTTTTTTCACGGTGATGCCTAAAACTTTATTGGCCCGGTCAAACCGGACAATGATTTGTTTAGGTTTTTGTTTTAACCGGTTAATGATCTGCTCTTCGGTCAGTTCACCACCGGCGAGTTTGAGGATCAGTTCCACGGCGCGCCGGGAAGCGGGGTCAATGGTCGAAGGGGTGACACCCCGTTCGAACCGATAAGAGGAATCAGAGATCAGGGCCAGTTGACGGGAAGTTTTCCGGACCATGGCCGGGTTGAAATAGGCGGTTTCCAGCAGTAAATTAGTTGTCTGCTCGCTGACTTCAGTTAATTTTCCGCCCATGACACCGGCAATGGCGACCGGTTTTTTGGAATCGGCAATGACGAGCATATCCGGTTCAAGCTGATAGGTTTTATCGTTAATGGCCGGCATCTTTTCGCCCTGGCGGGCTCGGCGGACGATCACCCGTTGTTCTGTCAGTTTATCCAGGTCAAAGGCGTGCATCGGTTCGCCGTATTCATAGAGGACGTAATTTGAGATATCAACGATATTATTTACCGGCCGCAGACCGATGGCTTCGATCCGTTCTTTCAGCCATTTAGGGGAAGGGCCGACTTTGACGTTCTTGATGACGCGGGCAATATAATAAGGACAACCTTTAGTGTCTTCGATCTTAAGAATATTTTTTACGGTCCGGATTTTCTTCGGTATTTTTATATTAGGTAAGCGGAGAGTTTT
>DAOWBV010000186.1 GCA_030633885.1 Planctomycetota bacterium | reverse complement strand
TATTGTAGCTGCGACCTTTACGGTCGCCTATTTTATCTTGTTGATATAAATCAAAACTAAAGTTTTGAGTTACAGCTACGTCTTAAGTAAAAAATCATTCCCGCCGGACGTAAATGTCTTTAACGACCTGATCATCCAAGGCCACATCGGTTTCACCGACTTTGATCACATAAGCCGGGTTGGTCTGATGAACTTTGATCACCGTCCCGGGAGTAATACTCAGCGCGGTCAGCTGATCAAGCCGCTGGTGATATTTGGTCGCCACGTAAACTATTTTCCCGAACGTGCCGCTGGGCAGATCACTTAACGGCACGACCACCCGAGGGACTTCCTTAGTCAATGATTTACAGCAACGGCCCGGCGGAATGGGCCGGCCGTGCGGGCACTCAACCGGATGAGAAAGCAGAATACAAATGGATTCGACTACTTCCGGACTGAGAATGTGTTCAAACGTACAAGCGTTCCGTTCAAGATACTGATCACCCAGTTCCAGCACATCGCTGAAAAGTCGTTCGCTTAACCGATGAGCCCGCATCAAATTTGTGGCCGACGACAAACCTTTTTCCGTAAAATCGACCTGCCCGTTTTGCAGGCATAAGTAACCGCCCTCGACCATTGTCTGTACCAACTCCGAAGACAGCTTCAACTCATCCTCATCCAAGCTTTGCTGCCCGCTCATATCTTTATTTTCTTTTTTGACCCAGACCAGTTCTAATATTTCATCGCGAACTTTTTTTTCCATATCGGTTCTTTTTTCTTTTCTTTGTTTTTTTCTGGTTAACACTCTTCCTCATAAATTTTTTAATCTGGTTCATGGTGGTCCGGCTAACGACGTGCTCCACCCGGCAGGCGTCGCGGGCGGCTTGAGCCGGGTTGATCCGCAGAACGCCGGTAAAAAAATCGGTCAAATCCTGATGTTTCTGCTGGACCTGCTCGGCAATGGTCCGCCCCGACGCGGTCAGTTCCACGTAACCATGCCGTTCGTGTTTGATCAGATTCTTACGGGAGAGTACCCGCAGAGCCCCGCTGACACTGGGCATTTTAACCTGGAGCCACTGCGCGATATCTTTGACCCGCGCCACCTTATTAAACTTTTCCAGATTATAAATGGATTCCAGGTAATCTTCCATGTTGGAAGACAGTTTGAGTGATTTCATTTGACCTCCGGTTGAAGTTAGGCGTACCTAATAATTATAGCTTATCTAAATCGTTTTGTCAACCCTGTTCGAAATAATTCCAGACAAATAACTATCGCTGCTCAGGCTGACGGCAAAATTATTACCGGCCGAAAGATCCAAGCCTTTTCTCGAACGAGGCCAGAGAAAAAGAGTTGACCCACTTGAAAACGGGTGGTATAGTAATAGAAGAGCTATTTAAAAAATCATTTTGCGCAAGGAGACAACCCGTATGCAATACACAGAAAAAGTAATGGATCACTTCAAAAATCCGCGTAACGTGGGCGAGATCAAGGATGCCAGCGGGGTCGGCGAAGTAGGCAACCCGGTCTGCGGCGACATGATGACTTTTTACGTCAAGATCGAAGACAACATCGTCAAGGACGTCAAATTTAAAACTTTCGGCTGCGGCGCGGCCATCGCTGTTTCCAGTATCGTCACCGAAATGGCGATCGGTAAAACGATCGACGAAGCACTGAAGATCACCAAAGCCATGGTCGCCCAGGAACTGGACGGCCTGCCCCCGAATAAAATGCATTGTTCCAACCTCGGGGCCGACGCCCTGCATAAAGCCATCGAAGATTACCTGAATAAGCAGAAGAAAGGATAAAGGCATCCTGGAAGAATAGAAGGATGGAAGACTGAAAAGATGTAGCGGAAACCTTCAGGTTTCCATAATATTTTCAGTTTATTAATAAAGGAAATAAAATGGGAAAAGATGACAAGAAAAAAAATCAGTGCGATTCGGTCAACAGTTGCTTCTGTCCTTACTGTGACGGCGAGATCAGTACCGCGTCACCATTTTGCCAACCCTGCAATAAGAAATTCGTCGCCTGTCCTAAGTGCCAGGTAATGGTTGAAGCTGACTCGGCAAAGTGTCCGAAATGCGGAAATGAAGTGCATTAACCCAGTTAGAGGTATTTGGTGTTCTTGCTGAATAAATCACGGACAAAAGCGAGTAAATCTTACTGAACATTATTATTCTGACAATACAACGGTCGCCCCTGCCTGACGGTTTACCCGCCTCTGGAGGACAGGCAAGTAAGGCGACCCATCTCTAACGGGGTTAAACTTTCAGGGTCACCCGCCAACCCAAACATCGACGGTATTTCTTTAAAATCGGTCGGACCTCTTGCTGGATAAAAACAGTCACCTGCCGGGCCGACATCCCGATATACTTTTTCGGATCCGACAATCCATCCAATTTCGAACGGATCACTTTAAAACTCCGGTCCGACTTCAAACGTTTGATCAAATCATTGGACAATCCCTGTTTGACCCGTTTTCGCACGGCCATGGAGTGCTGACGGATCTTTTCGTGCAATTCCTGGCGGTCGCCCCCCGCCTTGACGGCCTCCATCAGAATAGTTTCCGTCGCAATGAAAGGCAACTCGTCCCTTAAATGTTTTTTGACCACTTCCGGATAAACCGTCAAGCCACCGGCCAGTTTGAAATAGGCCCTCAGAATGGAATCAACGGTCAGAAAAGCTTCAGGCAAAACCAGGCGTTTATTGGCCGAATCGTCCAGAGTGCGTTCCAGCCACTGGGTAGCCGCGGTGACAGCGGTATTCGGAGCCAGGGCAATAACAAAACGGGCCAGCGAACAGATCCGTTCCGTGTATATCGGATTACGTTTATAAGCCATCGCCGAAGACCCGATCTGTTTTTTACCGAATGGTTCTGCCAATTCACCCAGCCCCTGCAAAAGACGGAGATCATGGCAGGCTTTGGAAGCCGATTGAGCGATCCCGGAAAGAACGCTCACGATCTGATAATCTATTTTGCGGGAATAAGTCTGACCGGAAATATTCAGCGAGTCGGCAAAACCCATTTTTTTCGCGAAGATCCGGTCTAACCGGCGCACTTTACCCGGCTGGTCGTTAAAAAGAGTAAGAAAACTCGCCTGGGTCCCGACCGCCCCTTTCAGCCCCAAACATTTAATGTTCTGACAGATAAATTCCAGTTGTTGAAAATCGAGGACCAGATCATGCAACCACAAACAGGCTCGTTTACCAATAGTCGTCGGTAAAGCCGGTTGAAAATGGGTATAGGCCATGGTTGGGGTCTGCTTATAACGAACGGCAAACTCAGCCAGCACGTTAATCACGTTGACCATTTTTTTTCGGACGATCTCCAACGCGTTTTTATAAATGACCATGTCGGCGTTATCGACCACCAACGCGCTGGTCGCGCCCAGATGAATGATCGGTTTGGCTTTCCGGCACTGAAGACCGTAAGCCCGGACGTGGGCCATAACTTCATGTTTCAATTCGGATTCCAGATTTGAAACGACCCGGTAGTTTATCTTATCCCGGAAACGCTTCATTTCATTGATCTGCGTTTGGGTGATCGGTAATCCCAGTTTTTTCTCCGCTTCGGCCAGAAAGATCCAGACCTGACGCCAGGTCTTGAATTTTTGATCGGCGGAAAAATTATAGAGCATCTCCGGACTGGCATAACGCTCGGTCAGCGGGGATTGATAGGTTCGGGCGGAATCGTACTTAGCCATAACTCTCCTTTTAGTAGGCGATCTGCAAGAGCTCTTCACCCTCAAGAAGCCC
>DAOWBV010000067.1 GCA_030633885.1 Planctomycetota bacterium | reverse complement strand
GCGAGGGATCAGCATGTGCCGGGGTTGGGTCTCCCCGTAAATAAAGAAAAACCGCAAAGCTATCGTTGCGAAAAAATCAATGTAATTATTAAGGAGTAATTCGGAAATATACTTTGAAGTCTGGTAAAAATTCAACAAGACCGGCGGCTGCTTTTCCGTAAAAGCAGATTCCTGATATCCGTAGGTCCCGCCGGAAGAAGCGTAAACAAAAGATTTGATTCCCCGCCGACGGCCATACTCCAATAATTGAAGCGTGGAATAATCATTAACCATAAAAATATCGCCGGCCCGTTCCGGAAATTCCCGAAAATGGGGAGACTGGGCCAGATGAATGATCGCGTCCAGTCGATCCGGAAATTCTTTCAGGTCTAACGGCTGGGAAAGGTTCTGGATAATCCAGTGAAGATTTTTCTTTCGCGGTAAATTTTTATCCCGAATCTCTACCCCGTATATTTCGTTATCCGCCGGGATAGCCTCGATCAATTGCCGGCCCAGCAAACCGCCGGCTCCGGTAATAAGAATTTTTTTTGTCATGATCTTCCTTTCATCGTAATCCCGTAGAAATCAACAAATTCGTGGGTAATAGTTAGCCCGGCATTTTTAAACCAGGTCCGGACTTCTTCCAATGTATGCCGGAAACAAAGTTGGGGGTGATACCAATCATAATTAATAACCGTATTGGCTTTAAACGAAAACTCGGAATTCCAGAAACACTTCATAAAAAAATGATAAATAAACCGCTGGAGATCATATTCACCTTTTTTAATTTCCAATATGCTTACTTCCGGTACAGTTATTTTCACCTTTGATTCCGACAGCATTTTACCCAATTGGGTAATTTGATTACAGGCGGCCATGGCTTCTTCATAACTAAGACCGGAAATCCGGTCACGGATATAATCATCAACAAATTCCCGGATCGGGGCTTTCTTTTTATAAACATAAATAGCGATCTCACCGCCCGGCTTCAGGATCTTACGTAAATTTTGAAATGTCTTTCCTGGATCAGCCGTATGGTGCAGGACTTCCTGGCAATAAATAAAGTCAAACAAACCAAGATCGCTTAAATCATCTTTCAGTAGATCTTTCGGAAAAAACTTAACATTCGGATATGATTGCAAGTTTTTTTCGGCTACCGGAACCGAGACTAAATCGATACCAACTACTTCCGTTTTATCAGAGCTAGAATGATTTCGGAGTAATGCCGTAACACGTCCGTTACCGCAACCGGCATCCAGTATTCGTTTTTTATCTTTCAGGTAGCCTTTCAACGCCCGGCTGTCCGCGAATCCGTTTCGATTCAGTATCCAGGAAAAAAGCTCCGAACCCTCTTTAATTGTTTCGGCAAAGACTAACTCCGGATTGTTTTTCCATTTATCATCGAAACTGTTTTTTGTATTGGTCATCAATCACCTCTTTTTAAAACCTGTACCACAAAGAACGGAAACCACAGATACACACGGATGGACACAGATTTTTAGGTCCAGAAATCTCATTAAATTATAGATGAGCATCAACCCGCTTCGCCGTAGTTTCAACAAAGCGAGTGAATCTAAATTTTATTCGGGTTAATCTGTCCGGTCAATTATTCCAAACCTGCCGGTAGAGCTCATCCATCTGCCGGCCGAATTTTTCCAACGAGAATATTTTTTCAACATACCGGCGTCCTTTTTCCCCTAATTCCTGACGAAGCCGGGGATCTTTTATCAGCCGGACCAAAGCTTCTTTCAGATTATCCGGGTTAGCGCTGACGATCGGGCATTCAGTATCCGCCGGTAGATATTTTTCCGGTTTCCTGATATAACAGATAACCGGCTTGCCTAATGCCATGGCCTCGACCGCGAAAAAACCGTGCCAGCCGATAATAAACTGTTCGGCAATAATATCTGCTTTTTTATAGGCGTCCATTGCTTCCTGATTGCTCATCTTTTCGACCAGGGTTAATTCGACCTGATAATTCTCTTTTTTTAGTTGTTCGATGGTCTCAAGCAAAAACCGGGTCCCTTTATACTGCGGGTGGTTAGGCGCGTGCACGATTTTAACGAGTCCGTCAGACGCGACTACTCCGACGTATTCAATTTTATCCAAATCGATCGGCCAATGAAATATATCGTGACGACTACCGGGAGTATATTCAACCATGTCCCCCATGGCATAAGAAATATCTGCCCAACGTTTGACATGCCGGATATTACGGACGCCCTTTTGATCATCACAGATACAGGCCTGCAGGCGAGCCTGGCAATCCTGACAACAATTATATTTCCCCAACGCCCGGGTGGCCTTTTCCGTACGCACATCCGCCCCGTAAGCTGAAACAATGATCTTTTTCCCGGCCAGTTTCAGCAAAGGAAACTCCAGGTATCGGGCAATATTTCCATAAAGAAACCCGCCCTGAAAAAAAAACTGGAAGATATCATATTTCAAACAAGCCCAGTATAAAACCAGCCAGGGAATGACCAGCCGCAACGGTCTGATCGCCCAATATTTATTCAGGTTATAAGTAAAATCTTTCGTGATATAATACGTATCGTAAACCAGGGTATCGCTTTGATACCCCATCAATCGATCCGCGGCCGAATTATTAATAATACTGATGATTGCTATCGGCGCCCAGATGATCCGGGGTTTTTGACGTCTTATTTTTCTTATTACTAATCTTAGCCGACTTAAGGGTACAATGAAGACCAAAAATATCAGCATAAAGCAAGGAAACAGTATTATTTCCGCTATTATTTTTAATGCTTTTATCATTTATTTCTTGGCTAAAAAAACAATAATATTTTTATCTTATTTTAATTTTGCGTGCTTCCATTTAACTGGATGTTCTAAAATAACGGCATTAGGATAACCTTCCTTTTTAATGGTAAATTCATAGATACGGTCGTGCCAGTCAAATGACTCGGCTTTAGTGGCAACATGTTCATGAGGCACCAAATGGACTGACAAAAAATATGAACCCGTTCCTAAGAGTAAATGGTTAAATATAATATCAACATATCCCTTGCCTTCAAATATCCCTAAATATACCCTATCAGAAACACCATTTTCATCAAAATGTAAGAATGTGGCGATAGAAGACACAATTACACCATCTCTGGTATAAAGTTTAATTCCCACCACAGGGTCTTTAATTGGCATTTTACTTAAATAATACAACCTAATTGCAACACGGTCGCCGACAAAGAAAACTGTTTTTTCTTTTTCGTCCTTATCCAACATCTGAACTTTAGTGATCAGTATTTCACCGGTTCCGTATTTATCTTTTCGCTCTTCCGGTTTCTCGGCTATTTCGGCCTGTTTTTTTTCGGCCTTTCGTCGGTTTTTAAGAGAGACTCGTTTTTCCTCTTCTTCATTGATCACCCGCTCATACGCTTTGGTAATATCAGCCGCGTTACCCTGGTCTACGATCCGCCCGTTTTCGATCCAAATGGCCCGCTGACAGAGCCGTTGGACCAAATAAGTATTATGAGAGACAAAAAGCACGGTCGTCCCGCTGTTACAGATCTCCTGCACCCGCTCCAGACATTTGCCGACAAAATAAGCGTCCCCGGCGGCCAGGGCCTCGTCAATAATAAATATTTCCGGGTCGACATTGATCGCCACGGAAAAGGTCAGCCGGGTCTGCATCCCGGTTGAATAAGTCTTAAAAGGCCTATCGATAAAGCTTTCCAATTCAGAAAATTCGACAATGCTGTCGAATTTCCGCTCGATATCGGCCCGGCTCATTCCCAGGACCATTCCACCCATATAAATATTTTCCCGGCCGGTATATTCAGGGTGAAAACCGCTGCCCAGCTCCAGGATGGCTGAGATCTTTCCGTCAGTTTCAACAACCCCGGATGTTTTATCTAAAGTACCTGACAGTATTTTTAACAACGTACTTTTACCGGCGCCGTTGCGTCCGATGACACCCATGATCTCGCCTTTGCCCAAATCAAACGAAATATCTTTTAAAGCCCAGAATTCGCTGTGATACTGGCGCCGGAAGATCATTTCTTTTAAAACATCGGCCGGGCGTCGATATATCTTGTAGGCCTTAGATAAATTCTTAACCGAAAGGGCCATTTGATTATTCATAATTAAACAATGCTTCCGAAAGCTATTTTAGTTTTGTTAAAAAAACGATACCCTAAAAAAGCGATTATTAAAGCGCTCAAAGAAAAAACCACAAAACTCCAGGGATGCTGGATCTGTCCATAATATAAAATATCCCGATACATGTTAAGCAGATGGGCAAAAGGATTCAAATTAAGTACCGCCCAAACAAGTTTATTCGGAAGACCGGCGGCGTATAAAACTTTTTCATCAAAAAAAACCGGGGTGACAAAAACTCCGATCAATAACCCCGCCTGCAAGACGTCTTTAGTATCCCTGATATAGGTTCCGATAACGGCTAAAATCCAACCAACCCCGGCCATAAAGAGAAATTGAGTGATAATGGGAATAGGTAAAAGGAAGACCCACCAACTTAACCTATGAACAAAAATTAAAATCATTAAAATAATAATAATAAATCCTATTAACACATTCAAAAAACTTGATACGATACCGTAAATCGGTAAGATCTCCGTTGGAAAAACAACCTGTTTGACTATATTAGCATTGGAAAAAATAGAAATACTGGCCCGGACCATTCCTTCGGATAGACATATCCAGGGGAAAAAACCGGATAAAAGATAAAGGGAAAACTGGACGGACCCGGGAAGATTCGGCGCACTTTCGATGGGCATTACTTTTACTCTAAAAACATAATTAAACACTAAGATATAAGTGATACTGAGAATAAGCGGATGCAAAACCGCCCAGGCCAGTCCGAAAGTAGAACTGATATACCGGTCAATAATATCTTTCCGGGCCATGTTAAATATTAATTCTCTTTGCTTGATAAACAGTTTAAACATGCTGATCATAATCTTTTATCGCCTTTTTATAAACCTCGATATACTGATCAATTAAATTTCGCCAACCATGGTATTTGACCACCCAATCCCGGGAGGCCCGGCCGATATCCCGGCAACGCCCGGGGTCTTTGATCAACTCTTCCATCTGCCGGGCAATCTCATCCGGTTCATAGGCATTACAGACCGGTGGCATCTCATCAAAGAATGACCGTTCTCTAAATTTAGCCTCATCAAGATAAATAAGCACAGGTCTACCACAAGCCATTGCTTCTAAAGTAGAGGTTCCATACCAGCCGCCCTCAAAAAAGTGGTCTATGACCGCGTCCGCGGCGTGAAGATATTTTATTAACCGTTTCTTGGATAAAATAGGGATAAAAGCCACGCGGTTCTGGATTCCTAATTCTTCAATTAATGCCTTGGATTTTTTTAAATCATCCCCCCAATGAGTGAGCAAAAGAATAACATCTTTTGTTTTCTCAACCACCTTGGCATAGGCCTTTAAGAAGCTATCACTGCCTTTCCAGTACCAATCCTGGCGGGAGGGGACAAAAAATATAAAATTAGCCTGGTATTTTTCTCTCAAGATATCTCTTAGTTTATTATCCTTTTTTTCTAAAGGACAATATTTATCGGTATCAACCATAAAAGGCAAGCGAACCGTGTTTTTTAAACCTAATCGTTCCATGTACTCAAAAAGATATGGTGAGCCTACGATATGGGTACTGGCTTTTTCAAACCCTTTTCTCTGTAATTTGCCCTGTCGGTCATTTTGGAATGCTGTAATAAATAAATCGCCGCCAAAAGGAAGAATCACATAAGGTTTACGGGCATAGGGGGCATAACTTATGGCCAGACCAGACACATGAAGCACGTCATAATTTCTCATTGCTGAGATTATCGGTAAATGAGCGATCCAGGCGTTTAAGCTAATCGCGTCGCTCAGCCTGGCTTGTGGACCTAAATATTTTTTTAAAACTTCGTGCGTTTCTTGGACATTTGCTCCTATCGGCATTAATTTATTGGCCAACCCGACATCCTGCTGGATTATTTTGACCCATTCGGGCCGCGACCAATTTAACCGCTGCGCCGAATCTATTGTCTGTAAATCCCGGCATTCAAAATCAAGGTCTTCCCAATAAGGCTGAGCCAAAGGAAAAGCGTCGGCATCTTCGATCAATAACTCCGCGTCATAACCGGCCCGACGCATTATTTTAGCGTGAATATAAGAATTATTAGCCAGATTAAAGACATAGCCGATCTTCATGTTAGTCGTCGAAATATTCCTGGGTTTTTGACCATCGTTTACCTGAATTTTCACCTCTGACCCCAGCGTCAGATCGGAAATTTCAGATTCCAGCGTTTTAATATTCTCTAAAAGTTTGTTATTTCGTTCCGACATTTCACTCAGGGCCGTAAAAGCTTTCCGGGGCTTCCTGCGTTTTTTTATGAATTTTTTTATTCTTTTAAACATGCTGTTTACGATAACGCTTCCCGGTAAACTTTTATTAATCTGTCCGCGACCAATTCCCAGCCGTGATATTTAAGCATCCATTCCCGTGATTTTCGCCCGATTTTTTTCCGTAATTCTTTATCTTCTAATAATCTTTCCAGATGGGCCAAAACTTCCTCTTCGGTAAAAGCACTCAGGACCGGGGGTGGTTCGTCGAAACACCATTGGCAGGTCTCATGCTTAAAAGCCGCGATGACCGGCTTGGCACAGGCCATGCCGCCCGGGGCAATACCGCTCAAACAGGGATAAACCAGTTGGTCTAAAATAACATCGGAAGCATTTATATGTTTTATTAATTTCATTTTGCTCAGCGTCGAGAACCAAGCAACATTTTTTTCTATCCCCAATTCCTGAATAAGCGCTTTACTGCGAGTCACTTCGTTCCCCCAGGCAGCTAACATCAACAAAACCTTGCGCCCGGTATTTTTAATATACCGGGCAAAAGCGCGGATATGAATATCCGTCCCTTTGACCTCCCAGTCATGTCGGACGGGACAGAATATAACCAGGTCGACATTATATTTATTTCTTAATTCATCAAATAACGGTGTTTTCCGGGGATAATATTGGGTTTCATCAATTGGATGTGGAATGAATACGTAGTTATCTACTTTTAATTTTTTTGCCGAACTCAGCACATCGCTGTTGGTAATGATCACCTTTCTCGCCTTGCGGTAGGCCAGGGAAAGCAAACGGCCGCGAGCGGAATCCTCAAAGGGAATATCCCGCATGGTCCCGTGCTCAAAAGTGACATAGGGTTTACCCGGACTGACCAGCATAGGATAAATAGGATCAGTCGCGCAGGCGTGAATAATATCATATTTTTTGAAATAAGCCTGAAAAAATTCTTCATGAACGATATAAGGATAAATATCCTCAAAAATCAGCTGATCTTGCCTTTTTTCAAACGCGTCCTGGAATTCCTGGCAGAGTGTTTTTATGATAGTTTTATCCGTTTTAGACAAATAAAATACTGTACAGCGTTTTTTAAGAAACTGAAATATCATCCTTATCACTTTTTTCCAGCCGGAATAAAGACCTAAGCCGATTTTAAAAGACGGTTCGTTCCTCTTCCGGTACTTTTCTATTTCAGTATTAGCCCTTCTCCCGACTTGTTCGATCTTGAGGATTAGATATAATACAAAAGAAGTTTTTCTTATTTTTTCTTTACTTTTATCATTTTGCCTGATCGTCCTTAAAATAGATGTCTGGATAAACCAACTCGGCCGCTTGAAACCGTTGAGATCCACTTTTTTCCAGTCAGGATTAAACTCGTCTACCTGGCCTTCAAACTCGGCGTCTTCCCATTCCGGCTGGCCCATGACATGAGTGTAATCATAACAAAGCACATCGGCTTCGATACCCTTACGGCGTAAAAGTTTAGCGTTATTATAAGAATTATTTGCCACGTTACCGACTAACAGCACTTTCATTTATGGCTTTTTCCCCTCGATAAATATCCGCTGCCACCATTCAAAGCAAAGTAAACTCCAGATCAGAAGACGATGATTAACTTTATCCTCCATATGCTCCTTGACTATTTTCCTGATTGTTTTCGGTTGGAAATACCCACGTCCTAACGTTAGTTTATCTAACAGAATATCTTCAACATATTCAGTCAGCTGTCTTTTATACCACGATTGTTCCGGAGCGCTGAATCCCTGTTTACGTTTATTGATAATAGACTCCGGTAAAACTTCGGTCAGAGATTTCTTGAAAATATACTTCCCGGCCATATTTTCATCACCCGCCCAGTGTTTTTCCGCCCAGTCGTGATTGACCAAATATTTAGTCGGCATGGCCATCATAAAATCTATTAATTCGTTATCCAGTAAAGGCACCCGGGATTCCAGGGAGTGCGCCATACTTAGCTTGTCTTCCAGGACCAACAAGCCGTGCAAAAATGTTTTGGCCTCAAAATACATGGCTTTTTTCATCGGCTGTTTTAATGAAACTGTCTGATCACTGATAGATTTAAATTTATCAAACGAAGAATAATTACTGGTAGACTTCATCATTTCAGGCGTAAAAAAATCTGCTTTATCCTGATCCTTGATCAAACGCTGCCAATATTGATAATAATTGGTGTTGAATTCATCGTGGTCTTTGCATTTCTGGGCGAACCGGTACCGCCAGGGATACCCGCCGAAAATCTCGTCACCGCCGGCCCCGCCGAGAACGACCTTGACGAATTTACTGGCCAGGCGGGCGATATAATAAGAGGGATAACACATGCCGACCCGCAGGTCTTCGATGTGCCAGACCACCCGCGGCAGGGCCCACTCAAAATCGCCGGCGTGGATGACCATCTGGTAGTGTTCGGTCTTAAAAGTGGTAGCCATTAACTCCGCGTCCCGGCGTTCGTCAAAATGCGCTTCAAAACCGGAAACATTAGTTAAATCAAACCCGCCGGTAAAAGTCATCAGCCGGGGAATATTCAAAGCGGCCAGGGCGGTAATAGAACCTGAGTCCATCCCCCCGCTCAAATAACTTCCGACCGGCACATCGCTCATCAACTGTCTTTTGATCGCCGCCTTAAAAATATCCTGTAAGCGGTCGGCATAATACTTTTCGCCACGGTCTTTTTCTTCGGTAAACTCAAAATCCCAGTATTGTTTCTTTATTATGTTTTCTCCCTGAACAGTCAGGGTATGGCCCGCATCCAATAATTTTATGTTTTCAAACAACGTCGTTTCGCCGAAAGTATTCTGGAAAGTAAAATATTCAACCAGTGCGGCTGAGTTAAGCTTGCGAGAGACTCCTTCGACTTCTAAGATAGCCTTTATCTCAGAAGCAAAAATAAAGTTATTTTGAGCAACGGTATAATATAACGGTTTAGCGCCGCACCGGTCCCGGGCCAGGAATAACTTATTCTGCCCCGGGCGACCGTCCCAGATGGCGAAAGCAAAAATACCGTTAAGTTTTTTCACGCAGTCTTCGCCGAACTCTTTATATAAATAAATAATCACTTCCGTATCGGTATTGGAAAAAAACTCATATCCTTTTTTGATCAACCCGGTCCGCAGTTCCTGATAATTATATATTTCCCCGTTATAGGTGATCCAGATAGTCTTTTTCCGATTAGCCATCGGTTGGTGCCCGGCCGGGGAAAGATCGATAATCGACAACCGGCGATGGCCCAAAGCCAGATTATATGATGATCGGGTATCGGCAACCGCATCAAAACTTCCCATGTGCAGGTCAGGCGTCCGGCGCAGAAAATCAGTTTCGGTAAATTCTTGCCAACGGCTTTCTCCGGCTGACCCACCCGATTTAACATTAAACAAAACATAGCCCGCATC
>DAOWBV010000072.1 GCA_030633885.1 Planctomycetota bacterium | reverse complement strand
ACAAACGTTGATGATATCCTTTCCACCTGTAATTACCAGGCCAGAGGCGAAAAGGCATTTATCCCTCACTACGAGGAGCCTTACGCATGGGGAAGCGAGAAAGAATATCCGTTGGTTTTGGTGGATTACAAGTCGCGATTTAACCGGGAAGGTCGGTCGGCCAATTGTTCCTGGTACCATGATTTGAAAGACCTTGATCCTGGTGATGAAGCGGGGGCTGATGTTGCCAAGATAAATCCTGTCGATGCGGTCAAATTTGGAATAAAGACCGGAGACAAGATAAAAGTTATATCTATGACTGGGCAACTTGAGTGCACGGCAAAATTGTGGGAAGGTGTTCGTCCCGGAACGCTTGCCAAATGTTATGGACAAGGACATTGGGCTTATGGCCGGATAGCGTCCAAAGAGTTTGGCAAAGTGGCCAGAGGCGGGAACAATAACGACATTATTCCTGCTGACTATGACCGGTTGAGCGGAAGCACAGCATTTTATGGTGTCGCCAGAGTTAAAGTGGTCAAGGAGGTGTCAGAATGAATAAATCTGGATTTTATGCGTGGACTGTATTTCTTGGAATACTGATATTGTTGGGGGCTTCCAGCTTCTATACACAATTAGTTGAAGGACACTATGTTACCGGTACAAGCAAGCAAATACCATGGGGAATATACATAGCCGGCTTCGTTTTCTTCGTGGGTATCAGCGCCGGGGCAACTATCATTGGCTTAATGATACATGCCTTTGGCCGCGATGATTACAAACCCCTCGGAACACGTGCTTTGTTGGTCGGAATATTTTCTCTATTAGGTTCGATGCTGTTGATTATGGCGGACGTTGGCGCTCCGCTGAAAATGGCGTTGATACCTTGGATCTTGAGAAACCCGACCTCTATTTTCTTCTATACATCATTAGCCTATTATATCTTCGGGGCAATTTTGTTGGCAGAGTTATACTATGCGCTAAAGATCACGCGGGGGCAGGCGACTGATGGAGATAAACAAACAGCCAAGTGGCTGGCGATTATCGCGCTTCCTTTCGCCCTGGTGGCCCTGGCCGCTCTTGATGGAGCCTTGTTCGGCTTCGTCAAAGCCAGAGAACTCTGGAACAATCCTTTGCTGCCGGCCCACTTCGTGGTCGCGGCTCTTGTTACCGGAACGGCGATACTAATACTGGTTGCCGTGAAGAGGAAACTTGTCGGTGAGAATACCCTGAATCACATGGGTAAACTTTTGGGTGTTTTTATCGCTGTAACCATCTTCTTTGATTTCTTTGACCTCCTGATACTGAAATACAGCGCTACCCCTGAAGGAATCGAAGCCTGGGGACTCCTGACCGGCCGACACGCTCTTTTACTTGCCCTTAATGTTGGCGGTCTGATTGTCGCTCTGTTAATAGTTATGTTCAAAAATGGCCGGACGACAGTCGCCGGTTTGAGCGTTGCTTCATTGCTGGCTCTCGGAGCCATCGCGGCCTATCGTTATAACCTGGTCATCGTCGGTCAGGAAGTTCCGTTGCTTCCGAATCTGCCGGTGGTGCACTACTCAGCGACCGGAACTGAGATATCAGTGCTGGTGGGTGTCGTTGCGTTAGTGATGTTCTGTTACTCGGTGGCGACAAGGATACTCCCGATGGAAGAAGCTGAATCTTAAAATAGCGGCAGTTTGAGTAAGCAGGGTTCTTCATCTGTTTCTTGTCAGACTGAGCAAGCAGGTGTAAATTAATAGCGCTTAGTTAAAAAGTAGTTATCCCGTCCCGTTCTTTGGTTTGGATGACAAGCTAAAGTTTACGGGACGGGAATAACATGCAGGCAGATTAGGGTGTAGGATTGCTGATCAGATCAGGGGGAGGTACGATATGGAAAACGATTTATTATTACGTGAAAATGTTAGAGGGAATGGTTATAAGCTTTTAGCGGAATGTTACTATTTGCCCGATGAGAAATTAATTGAAACACTTGGCCGGATAAAAAAGTCAGACGGGACGGTGTCCTCAGAAATCTCTAAAAATATTCCCGGCATGAGTGAGATTGAAGCGTTAAGAATCGATTACGCGAAACTTTTTCTGGGACCATATAAGCTGCTCGCTCCGCCCTATGGGTCTATTTACCTTGAGGGTAATAGCAGGGTTATGGGAGACTCAGCCATAGATGTCAGGAATCGGTATCTGGAAGCAGGGCTGGATGTTTCAGGAGAAACCAAGGAAGCCCCTGACCATATCACGATAGAGTTGGAGTTCATGTGTTTTCTTGTTTTCAAGGAAATCGAGATGATTAAAAACTCTAATTTTGAGAGCGCTCTGGATTATCTGAAAAAGCAGAAAGAGTTTCTGGATGGTCACCTCGGCGCCTGGGTGTCTGAGTTTTCCGATAATATCGAGAAAAACGCGGAAACGGAATTTTATAAAAATTTGTCCCGGGCTACCAGATCTTTTATCAAAAAAGATACGACCGAGTTAGCTAAGAAATTTATTGATTTCAGTGAAGTCTTTAAATAAACATCTGGCTAAATGGGTGCCTGATTTTTGCGACAGAGTAATAGCAAGTGCCCAACATTCTTTTTGCCGGAAAATAGCGGAACTAACTAAAAGTTATATCCAATTGGAACAAGAATGCAACAATTAATACTATTCGAATCGCCGAATATTTAGGTTAGGTGTATGAAGATCGGAGCATTTCGATTTAATTCCCGTGAACTACTTGGTTCTTTTGGTGATATCGGGATATTATTACCCATATTAATCGCCTTGGTCGCCATTAATGGGATAAACCCTTTCTGGTCGATGCTGGGTATTGGGTTTCTTTACCTGGGCAGTGGTTTCTATTATAAAATTCCGATCCCAGTTCAACCATTAAAGGCCCTGGCGGCTATTGCCATTATTAGCCATGCCTCGGCTCAAACTATTGCGGCCGGTGCCCTCTGGATGTCCTTAATCCTGTTTTGCGTGGCTTATTTTAACCTCACTCCATTATTAAAGCGCCTCTTTCCCAAGCCGATTATTCGGGGAATCCAGTTAGGCGTGGGATTAATTCTTATTAGAAACGGTATTAAGTTTATTATGGGTTTTTCTTACTTAAATGAACCGCTTGCTCCCATCAATGATTTGAGTCTGGGGGTAATTTCTATTCCTTCCTGGGAGAATTTTAAACTTGCCTTTTTCCTGTTAGTTATCCCGCAATTACCGCTGACTTTTGGTAATGCATTAATAGCCAGTGAGAATACCGCTCGTCATTATTATGGAGATAGAGCCGAGCGGGTTAAAGCCAAAAATCTTTCCATTTCTTTAGGATTAGCCAATCTTTTGGCTGGTTTGACAGCCGGTTTACCGGTCTGTCACGGTTCCGGAGGAATTACCGCCCATTATAAATTTGGCGCCCGGACCGGTGGGGCTACGATTATGCTCGGTTTAATCTTCCTGACTTTAGCGTTTGGTTTTAGTGCTGAGGCAATGCGCATCTTTGCCGCGGTTCCTTTACCACTCTTGGGTGTCTTTCTTTGTTATGTTGGGTTTTATCATTGCCTGATCCTCAGAGACCTTTCACGATGGCCGGAGATTTTCTTCGCCTTTATTATCGGGGTATTTGGCGCGTTTTTCACTAATCTGGCTATTGCTTTTATGCTTGGCGTATGCCTGAGGTATATTTTGATGGGGCTTCATTACAGTTCATTAATTTACCGTCGATTATTAGTTGATAAAAAAGGTATAATCCGCAGATGAGTAGTATTAGTAAATCAGACGGCATCAATATTGGTTTTAATAATAAGGATGTATTAAGTTCTGCCTGACTGACTTAGAGCCCGTAGCAAAATAAGATTGCTTCGCTTACGCTCGCAATGACGGTCGTTGCGAGGAGTCCGCCGAAATGCGGGCGACGAAGCATTCCCGTTGGTCATTTTGGTAGACGCTCTTAAATAGCTGTATATGTACACGCTGATATTTACATCCAGAACCTAAGGTTTTTTCATATAGCCTCCTTAGGAAATACGGGGCATCATCCCTCATGATGTCCCGTATTCTGGTTTCAGGGTAACTGTCCTCAACTAAGGGTCTCATTTCTTAATAAATCATTTATGTAGCGGAAACCTTTAGGTTTCCATCATGGAAGGCTGAAGTCTTTCGCTACATCCAAGCGGTTATCAGTCGAGTTTTTTTCTTGTTTCTTCATCTGACTTATTGTACTGACGACGACCTTTTTGCCCATTTCTCCCGGTTTTGACCGGGTTACTTTCTCCAAAACACTTGACAATCCTCAAAAATCAAATAGAATATTACTCGTAACTCAGTCCGGTTAATTCAGTTATATAAGTTTTATAAAATAAATCTATGATCGAAGTATCACATTTAACCAAACAATTTGCCGGTGTGAAAGCGGTCGATGACATTTCTTTTAATGTTCAGCCGGGTGAGATCCTGGGTTTTCTCGGGCCCAATGGGGCGGGGAAGACGACGACCATGCGGATCCTGGCCTGCTTTATGCCGCCCACTACCGGTCAGGCGACCGTGGGCGGTCATGACGTGGTTACCCGATCATTGACCGTCCGGCGGATGCTGGGTTATCTGCCTGAAAATGTGCCGCTTTATCCCGAAATGCGCGTAAATGAATATCTTAAGTTCCGGGCCAAATTAAAAAGGGTCCCGACCTCGGAGCGGGCCGGTCGAATTAGTCAGGTTCTGGATCAGTGCGGGTTGAATGATGTTCGATCAAAGATCATCGGCCATCTCTCCAAGGGATACCGCCAGCGGGTCGGCCTGGCTGAAGCCATTATCAGTAACCCCAAACTGCTTATCCTGGATGAACCGACCATCGGACTTGACCCAAACCAGATCAGGCAGGTCCGGGCCTTGATCAAACAATTAGGGCAGGAACGGACCATTATCCTTTCTACCCATATCCTGCCGGAAGTGGAAATGATCTGTAACCGGGTGATTATTATTAACCAGGGCCGGATCGCGGCCATGGATACCATCGATGGTTTAGCCCGGACGGCTCAGTCCCAGGCGAAAATTAACGTTGAGATCCGCGGGCCCGGCGCGGAAATACAAAGAACATTTGAGAATATTCCCGGAGTCAAAAACGTTTCCCGGGAAGAAAAAAATAAAATCAACATGTTTTTAATTGAGACAGAGGATGGCCGGGATATAAGGGAAGCTATCTATCAGTCCGCGGTAAAAAATAAATGGGTTTTACTTGAAATGAAACGTACTTCCGCTACTTTGGAAGACCTTTTTGTGAAAGTAACGGCCCGAGAGTAAAATCATGATCAATATTCCTAATCTGACCAAACGCGAATTGCTTTCCTACTTCTTTTCGCCATTGGCTTATGTCATTATGACCGTTTTTCTGCTGGTCATCGGATTCTTTTTCTACGCTGCTTTAAGTGAAAGTTCTAACTCTCAGGTAATGAAGGAAGTCCTGGGTCTAATGGCCTTTATCACCTTGATTATTTCACCCATGATTACTATGCGTTTGGTGGCCGAGGAAAAAAAATCAGGGACCATTGAAATGCTGATGACCGCGCCGGTGACTGATTTCGAGGTGATTTGCTCTAAATTTCTGGCCGCGTTGGTTTTTTACGTCTTCTTGATCCTGCCGACATTGGCCTATGTGGTTTTACTGCTCGTTTGGGGTAACCCTGATATCGGATCCCTTTTAACCGGTTACCTGGGTCTGATTTTGCTGGCCGGAGTTTTTTTATCCATCGGATTATTCGTGTCGACTTTGAGTACAAATCAGATAGTGGCCGCTGTCGTTACCTTTGTTATCCTGATCCTGGGTTGGTTGCTGGGTTATCTTTCGGCTTCTTTTCCTTCGTTTTTGAAAGAAGTCGCGGCTTATGCCGGTTTCATTGAACATTTATTTAACTTCACTAAAGGGTTGATTGACAGTCGGGATATAATCTATTATCTGAGTTTAATCGTTTTTTTCTTGTTTTTGTCCATACGGGGACTGGAGATCCGGCGATGGAAATAACTGAAGTGATAAGTTATGAGTAATGAATTAAAAAACCAAAGTAGTTGGGGAAAAGGCAAAAGAGTGATCACCGGACTGAATGTGGGTATTATGGTCCTGGTCGCTTTTGGTATCTTCGTCGCGGTGAATTATATTTCCAGCCGTTATTATTTTCATCGTGATTGTACCTTTTCTCAGGAGCATACTCTTTCTGATAAGACCAAACAGATCCTTGAAAAAGTGGATGCGCTGGATGATCCGGTTAAGATCTATACCCTTTTTGCTGATCCGGAGTTGCTTCTGGACTCGCAGGCCCGGAATAAGATCAATGATCTCAGGGAAGAATATAAAGTTTATTCCAAAAACCTGGTCTTCGAGAACATTAATCCATTTTTCGAATCAGCCCGCATTAAAGCATTGGAAAAAGAGCTACAGGAACTGCAATATGATTTTAGTATTAACGTTTTTGACATGATCTTTATCTACCAGAAGCGGATCAAGATCGTTCCGCTGAGTGAAACTTATAAAGCTAAGCCGGCCGGGTTCTACGGTCCGCCCACTGAAATGGAATCATTTCTGGGTGAGGAGGTGATTGCCGGGGCCATTCTTAATATTATTCAAAGTCGGAAAACAGTTGTTTATTTCGTTGAGGGACATGGCGAACCGGCGCTGGATGATTTCCGGGAAGGTTACACTGAATTAGATAACCTGATCAAACGCGAGAATATGGTGATCAAAAAAATAAATCTTCTGGGACTGAATAAATTGCCGGCTGATTGCGATATCCTGGTTCTGGCCGGGCCGCAAAAAAAAGTTTCCCTTGAAGAACAGAACCTGCTTAACGTTTTTTTGGCTCAAGGCGGTAAGGTATTAATTGCGCTTGATCCGATGGTTTCCTCCGACCTGGAAAAATTCCTTAAAAAATGGGGGGTGCGGGCGGATAATAATATCCTGGTGGATATGAAAAATTCGGTCAATCTTCGGGGCGTCCCGGTGGTCGGCTTCATTAAGACCAATAAGTACGGCCGGAATCATCCGATCCTCAAAAAAATGACACCTGAAATAATGACGGTTTTTCCGACCGTGCGTTCCGTGGAGCCGGTTCCTTCTCCCGGCGCGGGTTTGACGGCCGTATCGCTGGTTAGTTCCCTGTCAACCGCCTGGGGCGAGACGGATTTTGACGGTATCTCGCGCGGTGAAACGCCTCGCTATCAGCCGGGTCGGGACAAAAAAGGACCGGTGAGCTTGGCCGTGGCGGTTACTAAACGGTTGTCTGACGGCCAGGAAGCCCGACTGGTTGTCTTTGGCGACTCCGAGTGGTTAAGAAATAATTATATTATGATTTTTCCGCGGGTAGACCTGTTTATGAATTCTTTGCGCTGGCTGGCTCGACAGGAAAGCTTGATCTCGATTGAACCGAAAAAGCCCGAAGACCGCAGTATTGCCATGCATGAAGGGAAAAAAGAATTAATTTTAAAATTAGTTTGTTTTTTACTGCCGGTTTTAAGCGTCATGATGGGTATCGCCGTCTGGTTTATCAGGCGTAAATAAAAGAATTGACAGGATCAACAGGATTCACGGGATGGGAAATTAAAAATCAGGTCAATTCGGTAAATCCTGTCAGAAATTAAAAAAAATCTATAATGAAATTTAGAACTACCTTAATCCTCTTGATCGTCGCCGCCTTATTGGGCGGTTTTATTGTTTACAGTAAACATTATTTGCCGACCACTGAGGAACTGGAAAAACGAAAAAATAAAATAGTCGATCTGGCCTCGAAAGACATAACAGGTTTTGATCTCAAGCGAGGGAATGACATTGTTAGCTGTCTTAAAGACGGATCCGACACCTGGCGCGTGGTCGTTCCGCTTAACGACCAAGCCGATCAGTCCGTCCTCGAAATGACCCTGCGGGAGTTTGATTACCTCAGAAAAAAAGATGTCATTAAACCGGAAAAAGGAAAGACGTTAAATCTGGTCGATTACGGTCTCCATCAACCAAGGGTGGCCGTGACCTTGCGGGGGGGTGACCAAAAAACATATACCTTGAATATCGGCGGGGAAACACCGCTTGGTAACGGGGTTTATCTTCAATTAGCGGGTGATGCCGATGTTTACGTCGTTGACAAGGATTTTTTCGCCGCGGTTAATAAAACTCTTTTTGACCTGAGAAGTAAGGATATCTTTGAGCTGGACTTATATGACGTTGATCAGCTTCAGTTGATCTATCCTGGTCGGGCTTTTACCCTGGTGAAAAAAAACGAAGTTTGGGGGGCGACCGAACCCGTCAAAGATAAAGCCGATCAGGAGCAAGCACGGAATTATCTGGTTTCCCTGAATAACCTTCGGGTGGAATCTTTTATTGAAGAAAAGGCGGCGGATCTGACAAAGTATGGGTTGGATCGACCGTCATTAAAAGTGGCCGTGTCGAAGACCGGTTCCGGTGAAACCGAGACCCTTTTCTTTGGTTTGCCCGACGCCCAAAACGCTGACCGGGTCTATCTTATGAAGGAAGGCAGTCCTCGGGTGGTGACCGTTGCGGCCGGTGTATTCGACAAATTAAAACTGAACCTTGATGACTTACGGTTAAAAAAGATATTTGATTTTGATGAGAACACCCTTAAACTGATCGAGATCCGGAAAAATGATCAGCCGGTTGTTTCTCTTGAGAAGAAAAACAATAACTGGGAAATTATTCATCCGCCGTCAGGCTTTTTCAGCGCTTTCAGTATCCGGGAATTCGTCGACAAACTTAATAATCAGGAGGTCCATGAATTTACTGACGAAGGACCGACTGACCTCAATAATTACGGGTTGTCCCGACCCGCGTTGACTTTGGTCCTGGCGTCTGAGGGTGGACCGGCGGAGGGGCGGATGGATTTCGGGGTGGGGCCGTCCGGGCAATTGATTTATGCCAGGAAATCAGATGAAAAACGGGTGGTTGCTTTCCGGAAAGATTTCTTTGATTGGTTGGGGAAAGGGTATCTTCTTTTTCAGAATAAAAGTGTTTTAACCGTCCCCCGGGACCAGATAAAAACCGTTCTTATTGCCAGGGCGGATGGTCGAAAATTCAAAGCCCGGCAGGAAAAAGCCGGCAACTGGCTGGTTTTGGAGCCGCACGGGACGACGCCGGAAAACCTGTCCGGTTTTTATGATATTCTGGACCGGGTCTGTTTTCTCAGGACTAATGAATTTGTCAGTGGTCCGCCGGTT
>DAOWBV010000039.1 GCA_030633885.1 Planctomycetota bacterium | reverse complement strand
CGACAATGGAATACATGGAAGGGCTGAGTGATGATTGATGGAGAGTCCTTTTTTCGTAATAGAGATAGTTTTTCTTTTTCTGCTTATCATTCAAAATATCTTCTAGGAGATATGAAAGCATTACCACGTCAGCCTGTTTGATGAATTGGTTTCTATAAATGTTATCTTGAAAGGTAATGCTGTTCGGAACAATTGGTATGAAATTATCATCTCGTTCCAGCCGGCGTAACTTCTTTTTTTTGAAGAATCCTTCAAATTGTTCGATGATGCCGGTTCGCTTTGGAATTGGCATGTATATTTTTCCGGCAATCTTTGGCCATTTTTCCATTTCTTCCGCAGACAGGTTTATTTTTTTCATGAGTTTCTTGACTGTCGCGGGGGATTTTCTTTCTAAGATACGATGTATTTTGCGAGCCATAATGAGATTCCATTGGGCCAGTGCATTGGTATAAGCATTGTTATTGACGTCGTCATGGAACTCATCCGGACCAATTACCCGATTAATATCATATCTTTTCTTTTTCTTGTTATATTCAACCCGGCTGGCCCAGAAGCGGGCGGTTTCGATCATTATTTCCAACCCGTATTTGAGCATAAAATCCCAATCATTGGTCACGGTAAAATAATGACAAACTCCGTAAGCAATGTCGGCCGTGATATGATGTTCTTGTTGGCCGGTAAGCACTTCTCTGACGACTCCGTCTGAATCCCGATACCAGGGCGGGGTGCATTCTTCACCGGAATCAGCTGATTCCCAGGGAAACATGGCTCCCTGATAACCCCGGCCGGCGGCAATCTTACGCGCCATATTTAAACGACGATGACGATACAAGAGAAGATTCCGGGCAATCCGGGGATTAGTGTAAATGAAGAACGGCAGAATAAATATTTCCGTATCCCAGAAAATATGACCGCGGTAACCTTCGCCGATCAAACCTCTGGCTCCAATACTGGCGTCATTATCTTCATCATTACTGGAGATCAGAAGATGATAGGTGTTAAATCTAAGGGTTCTTTCAACATTGGCATCGCCTTCGATCTGAATATCAGCGGTTTTCCATTTATTAACCCAGGTTTTACAATGCTCATCGAGAAGTTTTTTAAATCCTTTTCTGGTCGTTTTTCTAAGTGTTTGGATTGTTTGCGCTTTTATCCTTTTGGGATTAACCTCACGCGATGTATAAAAACTGAAGAATTTGGTGATACAGGCCGTTTCGCCCTTTTTCAGATTCAGGTAAAATGTCCGGTACGGCACCCAGCGGTTTTTATTGTTTGTTTGGGCGAATACATTGCTGGCATAAGCAACTAAAATTTCCTTCTCCAGTGTTTTAACGCAAAGATAGTTGATGTTTCCTTTTTTGAGAATTTCAGTCACATGAAAATGTTTTTTCCGTCCTTCAGTGACCAATCCTTTGTTGGTCGTAGCGGTTTCAACTAAATTTTCAATTGTCAAGTCAGCCGGGGCGTCCAGCGGGGTAAGATAAACCTGCATTACGGCGATGTGTTTATTGTGCAGGCTGAAAAACCGGATGGATTGATAATCAAATCTTTCTTTCCGGGCGTTGGCGTAAACCGTCTGGCGGGCCAGGAGTCCTTGACGCAGGTCAAGCGTACGTTTATGGCTGACTATATTCATGGCCCCCACATCAAGTTTTTCTCCGCTGGCAATTACTTTAAAATTGATCGGGTTCGGGGCGTTAACCAGTTCAGCGACCTGGGCGGCGATTTTGTCGTAGAGGCCGGAGAAAAAGGTGCCCGGTTCGCAACCGGGCGGTATTTCTTCTAAAATCCCGCGGCTTCCGATATAACCGTTTCCCAGAGCCAGTTGTGTTTCGCTGACCGTTTGCAGGTAAGGATTCCACCCCTTGTCATAAATCAGCCAGCGCGGATCAGACAGGTATTGAGAAAAAAAATCTTTCATTTATTGAATAATTCCTTAAGTTGCCGGTAATTTATTTCTTTCAGATTTTTGACGATAATATCCGCGTTTTTTAATCCGGCGGGATCATTATGCCGGTCAATTCCAACGCAGAACATCCCGGCCCGTTTGGCGGCTTCCACACCCAGGACCGCGTCTTCAAAGACCACACAGGTCTTTGGCGAAAGACCTAATTTTTCTGCGGCCATCAGGAAAATTTGCGGATCGGGCTTTCCCTTCGTAATGTCGTTCCCGTCTATCTTAGTTTCAATTTTATCGGTCAGGCCGATACTATCCAGGATATATGGTGTGTTTTTACTGGATGAAATTACCGCAACCTTAATCGATTTTGACCTCAATTCTCTTATTAAATCTATTGTTTCCGGGTAAAGCGGAACTTTATCCTGTTTGAGATATTCCAGATAGTATCCCTGTTTTTTATCACAGGCTTTCTTTAGTTCATCGTCTGTCAAGTCGGTTAAAATAGCCCGGGCGCCGTCTGTTCGCGGAATACCGTCTACTTTCTTTTTGTAATCCTCAAAAGTAAACGATTGTCCGTATTCCGTGAACATTCGTTCCCATGCTTTAAAATGAAGAGGTACCGTGTTGACAATTACTCCGTCAAGATCAAAAATAGCGCCTTGGAACATATAAATGTCACTCCTTTTTCAGTAATAATAGACCCAAGGTCAAATTTTACCCTAAATTTGCTTGGTGTCAATATAAAATAGTTGTAATTATTTAGCCGTCTGAAGTCCCCTCTAATAAGAGGGGATTAAGGGGTGTGTTAAATTTCTTTTCTTATTTCGTTCGGCTAAATAATTACAAATAGTTGAAGGATCGAGATATTTTTTTCTTAGGGTGTCATTGCGAGAAGCGAAGCGACGAAGCAATCTCGTGAGATTGCCACGCTCCTTTTAGTCGCTCGCAATGACAGTGGGGGTAAAAAAACTCCCCGAGGGCTCAAATAGTTAATATTCCAGGGGATTAAAAGAACAATCGGGAAGGAGTTGTTAGGCGCTGGTTTCGTTTCCGGACAGGTAAGTCTCAGGGTAAAACTTATTCTAAAGTTGCCTTAAGCCGCCGGGCTGACGAGATCTTCGAGGGCTTTCTGGTTCGCTTCGCTGACCTTCAGAAAAGACAAACCGGCGTTTTTTACCTTTTCTCCGGGTGTGTTGTCGGCAAAAGTCAACCGGCTCTGCAATTTCAGGAACTGATCACCTTTGAGTTTTATGGTCGTGGCGATCTTATCCGTTTTTTGCGCGAAAAAGGATTTGAATTTCTGGATGGCTGCTTCCTGGTTGAAGTCCGGGACGACCAGCACGCCGTTAACACTCAGGGTGAGCGTCCGGGCCGGGACAATACCGTTTATTCCTTTTAATTCGACCGGGAGATTTATCTCGCAATGCTTGATGGCGGTTTCCGGTTTGACCGGTGCTTTGAGCAGGGTATAAACCGCTTCGGCGAAATCACTGATCGAAAGCGGTTTGGCGAGCAGTTCCACGCCGGATAAGCTGATCTCTTCCTTTTCTGAAACAGCGATCACCGGCAGGTCGGGAATAATTTCTTTAATGTCGGCCAGGAAGGCCTTTTCTTCTTGGCCGGGACGGTCACTATCGATGCAAACCAGATCAAATAATCCGGTATTGATTTTTCGAACGGCTTCGTTAAAACTTTCCGAAACGGAGACCCCGTAATTTTTGCCCCGCAGAATACTTTTTAATAAGGCGCCGGATTGTTCTTTAGGGTCAACGATCAAAATATTGCTCATACGATTACCTTTCTTGTTTTTTTCACCAGACTGCCTGCCGGAAGGCAGGGATCAACCCCGCATAATCCCGTAAACGGGGCAGGCGCGATAGACCGGATTAAATGGGTCAGGGGAAGAAAAATCCTGAAGATCCAGTAGATCCTGTCAAATATTCTTATCCTTATTTATCGGAAAAATAGCGATGGTTCTTGATGGAATAAGCATTGCTTGACAGTAAGTTATGGCTTTGATAAGATTCAATAATAGGTTACATAAAGTTACAAAAGGTTGCTGAAGGTTACAATGGTTACCATACATCGCGACGTAATCCCGTAACTTCTTGTAACATCATGTAACCTTTTGTAACTTTCCTTGTAACCTAAAGGGAGCATAATGGTTGTCAACAAGTTAGTTTTTTTATTGATCATGGACGGCTGGGGCGTGCCGCCGAACGGGCCGGACGCGTCCTGCCTGGCTCCGACGCCCCACCTGGATAAACTGTTCCAGTCCTATCCGAAAACCCTGATCGCTTCGGCCGGGTTGGCGGTCGGTTTGCCCGAAGGCCTGATGGGTAATTCCGAGGTGGGCCATCTGAACCTCGGCGCCGGCCGGGTCGTCTGGCAGGATATTACCCGGATCGATCAGGCGATCAAGGACGGTTCGTTTTTCGAGAACCCGGCTCTGGTCCAGGCCATGGAGCAGGCGAAAAAGAATCATTCCACCCTGCACCTGATGGGTCTGGTCTCTGACGGTGGTGTCCATAGTGCCGAGCGCCATTATTTTGCTTTGTTGGAAATGGCCAAGAAACTAGGCTTGGCTAAGGATCAGGTCTGTTTCCACGCGGCGTTGGACGGACGCGATACCCCGCAGACCAGCGGGGCCGGTTACGTGCGGTCTCTGGTCGCGAAAATGAAAGAGGTCGGCGTGGGTCGGCTGGCCACCATTTCCGGTCGGTACTACCTGATGGACCGGGACAATCGTTGGGAACGGATCGAACTGGCCTATGACGCCCTGACCAGCGGTCAGGGGTATTTTGAATCTAATCCGATGGAAGCCATTCGTCAGGCCTATGAACAGCAAGAGACAGATGAATTTATCAAACCGATCGTGATGGTCGATGACAATAAAAAACCGGTTGGACTGATCAAAGATAACGATTCCGTGATCTTCTTTAACTTCCGGGCGGACCGGGCGCGCGAGATTACCCGGACTTTGACCGAACCGGATTTCAACGAGTTCCCGCGCCGGGTATTCCCCAAAGTTTTTTATACGGCCATGACGTTATACGGCGAGAAATTCACTTGCCCGGTCGCTTTCGGGCCGACCCATTTAAAAAATATCCTGGGCGAGGTGCTGGCCCAGAATAATCTGAAGCAGTTACGTATCTCCGAGACGGAAAAATACGCGCACGTGACCTATTTTTTTAACGGCGGTGAAGAAAAACCGTTCCCCGGCGAGGACCGGATCCTGATCCCGTCGCCGAAAGTAGCGACCTATGATCTGCAGCCGGAGATGAGCGCGCCGGAGATCACCCGCGAGGCGCTTAAAGCCGTTGATTCCGAAAAGTATCAGGTGATCATCCTTAATTTTGCCAATGGTGATATGAACGGTCATACCGGCATGATCAAGGCGGCCGAGCAGGCGGTGAAAGTGATCGACGAGTGCGTCGGCCAGGTGACCGAAGCGGTCTTAAAGAAAAAAGGGACGGTTCTGGTGACCAGCGATCACGGTAATATCGAAGCCGTGGCGGATACTGAAAAGGGACCCCATACTTATCACACTTCAAACGATGTACCGTTTATTTTGGTGGCGGATGATGCCAGGGGTAAACAGTTGCGTGACGGCGGTAAATTATGTGATGTTGCTCCGACCATGCTGGTTCTTCTGGGTGTTCCCAAACCCGAAGAGATGACTGGGCAAAGTCTTATAAATTGACGGAATTTCATAAGGGAAGGTTGAAAAAGAGGTCAGGAAAATACTTAATTCAGTATTCGCTCCGCGGTCGCTGCGAGTTCAGTGTCTGACCCTAAGGATGTAAGGGAGTATAAGTTTAATAGGCGAAAATTAACGGTAGAAATAAAGTGTACTATGGAAAATGATGATAATGTATCTTTAATATGGAAAAAAGGATTTACTGATGCTACGGCTTCTTTTGATGAAATACCTGCGAACAAAGTAAATCCTAGAGAAACTGTGGCTGTTTCTTTTGAAAACCCAAAAACCGCATCATTATTTTTTGACAGGGTTTGGACTCTTGATCCTATTGGCACACCTAAAGAAATTAATTTTTATTACAAGTCCTCTCACGAAAGATTTGTTTTATCATTTTACCAGACAGCTCAGCTTGGGGAGCACTCTTTTTCGCCGGAACTCTACAATAAATCGGCTATAGAATTATCCTCTAGGTGGAAAAAATACGGAAATGAGGTGATTAATAGGTTAGGCGAAGAAAATTTCAGGCAATATTTTTATGAATTAAGACCGTTTTTTTTAGCAGAAAGTCTGTTCCCTGTTTCAACTTTTTCTTCACAAAAAACACATAATTGGGTTTTTAAGGAAGGTGATTACTCTACACTTATTGCTTTAGTTGGGAATATTGAAATTATAAAAGAAGGTGAGCTAGAGTGGTCGCAAATAACGGAGTTTAGAGCGGATAAAGAGACAAGAAGAAAATATAAAAAGTTTGTGCATTGGCTAGATGGGAATCTTGTTGGAAAATCGCAGAGGTATATTGAAGATGAAATACAATTGAAATATGATGATTACAGAAAAGCTTTAAAAAAACATGGTATTAAAACAATAATTGGGTCTTTATCTGGAGCTTTCAATTTAAACACAATTGCAAGCGGGTCATGCGCAACAGCTGGAATGTCTTTTGTTATGAATCAGGATGTGAGTGCTCTGATAGGATTAAGTATCATGATTGGCCAAGTAGCAATCAAAGTCGCAGAGAATTTAGTACAGAGAGAAGATATAACATGCGGAAATAATAGTGAAGTTTCCTATGTTTATGAAATAGGGAAAATGGATAAAAAATTATGAGTAAGGCATTTTTAATCGGAGCAGGAGCGACAAGGGCTGAATATCCCCAAGCTCCTTTAAGTAATGATTTTTTGGGGAAATTAAAAGCGCACGAGAATCCGTTAGCTAGAAATTTATTTGCTAAATTAAAAGAAGCAACCCAGACGTATTTAAAAAAACCTTTGGAGGAGTCGAACATTGAAGATGTAATGCAATTATCAAGTAAGTTTTATCCCGAGATAAAGAGGTCTTTCCTTGGTAATTTGTATTCAGCAATATATGTTTTGTTGGCTGATTCAACTCAAAGTAATAAATCCCAAGTGCAAAAATATGTGTCTGGAGAAACGCCGAGGCCTGATACTATGCTTAAAACGTTGTTGACTGGTGTAGATTCAATGAACGATTTTTTTATGACACTGAATTATGACTTATGTCTTGATAGCGAAGTGCTAGCGCTTAATCGTAGAAGTGGGATTGATTACGGTATAGACCAGAAATTTATTGGGGAGCGAAGTCCTTATGGTAATGTCTGTTTTAATCAGTTAAATGTACGTCGTTATTCGGTTTATCATTTGCACGGTTCATTAAATTTGGGGTTTCGGAATGACGGAAAAATTGATATTCATGTCGGAGCAATTTTACCTCAATATCTTGGTGAGAAATCTACTGTGTGTATTGTTCCTCCTGGAGAAAAATATCTTAATCCTGTTTTAAAGTCAATCTGGCATACAGTTGAAGAAAGACTATTAAAAGCTGATGAATTGATAATAATCGGATGTAGTTTGAATCCCGATGATAAGGAATTGCTAAATCTTATTAAAAAAGGTCCTGATAAAATAAAAGTAATAGATTGGGATGAGAGCTTGGTCAAAACCAGGGCTAGTGTAGAAAATGCTCTCAACACGGATTTAGGGAAACGCTATATGGCATATCATTATGGGTTTAGGCTTCATCCTCCATCTGGTGGTCAAAGAGCATTTGACTTTATCTTTTCGTAAAGAAATGAATGTGGAAAAGGAAACGGGTAAAAAGGCATGAGAAGAATTAGGTGCACGTAACATTCCTACGGAATCACGGGGCAAGCTTGAAAACGGAAAATAGGAAGTTGTATATTAATTGTGAGGGCTGAAAACTATGAGTGATGAAAAAATAAAATTATTTTATTGGGAAGGTATGTATTGGGATGTAAGTTATGATATAAACGGAGATCCGTATCCTTTTGCGCTTTGTCCAAAACAGAAATGTTGTTGCAGATTAACGAGGTCAAGAGAGGGGCGGTCTCCAGGGGAGCATAAATATCTTTGTATAAAGTGCGATTTTAAAATCACATTGAATAAGCCTCTTGAGAGTAAGGGTTTTGACTTCATTCGTATAATGAATTCGCTGAAATACGCGGATGCAGAAATAATTAATATTGACGGCGAACTTATTAGGGTGCAAAGGGAAACAAAGCGAGATGAAGACTATTGGGTTGATGTGAAAATCTCAAAAAATAAAAAGGGTGAATTGCAGTTAATGGTTTTAGCCGGAAGTAGGAAGGCTGGAGATAAGACTCAATTGTTTTTAGAGCCAAAAAAAGAGCGTTTAGCGTATGATCAAAATAATGATCATCCGAGTCAGGTATTCACGAAAGTTGTTGGTATCTTCAAAAACTCTAGGTCAGAAATTCATTCTAAGGATAATTAGGGTAGGAAACGGGGGACGTGATGACAGGTAACCAATCTAAATATAATTCTTCAGAGTTGCTGGCTCATCATCCCTTTGCGCATTTGGTTCTGCAAGGTGCTGTAAAAATAACAGCTTCGATTCAAGCAAAAGATGCGGCTTTCAAAGGCGATGTTGAATACAAGCGAGATCCAACTCAGGCAGAATTTTACTATATAACAGTAGGTGCTTCCCTAGCTCATTTTCTTAGCACTTGCCAGCAGTTGGAGCATTGCGTATTATATTTTTCTTCATTCTCGCCCACAGCAAAAATGAAACGTGCTGGCATTGCAAAACATAGCTACCTACTCTACTGCATAGAAAACTACATTATTAGAACTCAATCTTTTTATGATCGGCTTTTAAGGTTTATTGACAAGGTTTTTTGTTTGTATAATCCATCTCGCTTAATTTCACACGAACTCATTATCGGCAACACGCATGTCAAGCATACTAAAGTGCCTACAAAGATTAAAACTTTAAGAAAGTTAATAAAGGGCTACTATCGTGACAGGAATGAAATAATGCACGAAAATCAGTACCTCGAAGATGATCTTCTACGCCTTGAAGGTTACACTATTCTTTCGACTGATTCGCCATACAAGGACGACAAGTATTTCAAATTGAGAATAAAAAGCCTAACTCGGCAAATAATTAAAGGTAAGACAGGAGAGTTCACTAAAGTTAACAAAAAAATATTTATTACCGTTGCTGAACTGTTTAAAACACTAAGCCCATTATATGATGAAAAAAGGAAAGAGCTTGAATCAATTCATGGCAGGATAGAAGTCCTTGTTGAAAATCAAGAAAATCGCTAACCAGACTGAGTCGCCAGGGGTCACTGGGGTCAGGCCTCTCTCCCACCTATTTAGAACCCAAGTAGGGTCAGGTACTGAAGACTGAATTAAATCGCTAAACCCCTGCTACTCTGATCAAACCGCGATACTTTGCCCGTATTGGTAAGCTTTTTCGAGACTTGCTTCATCGGGATTCCAGAGCGCTTTCAGGCCGTCATTGATGATCTCGAATCCGGATTCTTTTAGCGCCTTTGTGATGAGCGCGACGGATTCCCCGCTCCAACCATAACAGCCGAAGGCCGCGGCTTTTTTATTCTTGAACGCCAACCCTTTTATTTCTTCCAGGAATGCGGCCATCACGGTGAGGATGCCGCGGTTTATGGTCGGCGAACCGACCAGTATCATTTTCGACTTAAAGACTTCGGTGATAATATCGTTTTTGTCAGTCTTGGCGGCGTTAAAGAGTTTGATATTGACCGCTTTATCTTTTTCATGGATGCCCTTCGCGATCGTTTCCGCCATCCTTTTGGTTCCGTCCCACATGGTGTCATAAATTATTGTTATTTGATTCTCCTGATAGTCGTTCGCCCATTTAATATATTTTTCAACGATCTGTGTTGGTTTGTCCCTCCAGATAATGCCGTGGCTCGGGGCGATCATATCAATGGGCAGTTTCAGGTCAAGCACTTCCTTGATCTTCTTGTCGGCAAACTTGCTGAAAGGAGTCAAAATATTAGCGTAATACTTTATGCATTCACTGAATAATTCGTTCTGATCGACCAGGTCATTAAACATACATTCGTTGGCGTAATGTTGGCCGAACGCGTCATTACTGAAAAGGATATTGTCATTGGTAAGATATGCGGCCATGCTGTCCGGCCAATGCAGCATTTTCATCTCGACAAATATTAATTCCTTGCCGTTACCGACGGATAACTTGTCACCGGTTTTAACGGGTTTGAAATTCCAGTCCTGATGATAGTGCCCTTTCAATGATTTGACACCGCTGGCCGTGCAGTAAATGGGTGTCTCCGGGATATGCCGCATCAATTCCGGTAAGCTGCCGCTGTGATCGATCTCCGCGTGGTTGGCGATGATATAATCGATTTTTTTCAGATCTATCTCTTTGGCGAGATTTTCAACAAATTCCTCTTTATAAGGGAGCCAGACCGTATCGATCAATACATTCTTTTCCTCTTTTATCAGATAGGAATTATAACTCGTTCCCCGATGGGTCGAAAGCTCATTGCCGTGGAATTTCCTGAGCTCCCAATCTATTTTCCCGACCCAGGACACATTATTTTTGATTTTGAAAGCCATGGTTACCTCCTTTTTTAAACTCATAATTTTTTATGGGGCTAGCATCCGAAAAATCACGCGTAAAGTTTTTCTAATATCTGATATTCTTTGAATAATCCCTGCGGTTTGGCGCCGAGCGGGTTCTTAAAGAAAAAGGCCAAATGAGTCTGGAGACCGCCTCGCCCTTTCCGTTGAGCATTTTCCATTAACCGGACCAGATCGATGATCAGCGGCGCGGCCAGGATCGAATCGCGGCCCAGCCAGTTGATCTTCATGGTCATCGGTTGGCCCAGCCAGCCGAGGAAATCGATATTGTCCCAGGCCTCTTTGTTGTCGCCGCGCGGGCCGTAGTATTTGATATCGACAGAATGATCGAAGTCGCTGTATTTCAGGATCGGTTGTAAAACGCCCAGTTTATCCTTGAATTTGTTCTGACCGTATTCGGGTAGGCTCAGGATCTGTCCGTCCGGGTTGCCGAGCAGATTCGTGCTGTACCAACCGGTCAGTTTAAGATTTTTTATTTTTAATAACTGGGCCAGAGCGGTTTTGATCATGGTCTGTCCGGTTTTGCCGTCCTTACCGGCCAGCGGGACTTTTTTGCTTTTGGCGTAGTCGACTAGCGCCTTGACTTCCAGTGTGGTGTTGGTGGTAAAATCAATAAAAGGCGACCCGGTCTCAATGGCGGCCAAGGCGTAAAGCATACCGGAGGTGATATCCGCGTGGTTGCGGGCCAGGGCCTGCTTAAAACTTTTAATATTTTGATGGAGCGAACCTGGTTTGAATTGTTTTAAAGGCGAACCGGTAAAGACGACTACGGTTTTGTCCAGCCGGTGCGTTTTTTTGAAGCGTTCAATATTGGCGATCAAGAGCTCCAGTTTTTTTCCCAAACTATTGGTTTTGTGGGCGTGTTTCTGACGGCGGAAAAGATCGACATCGTGCGCGGTCGTCACGCCCGGCATCGGCTTCAGTTTTTTCAGATCGCCGGTAACTTTATTTAACAGGGCCGGTGGAATAACTCCTTGTTGGTCGGCGACCCGGGCCGCGTCCCGGTTCGCGAAATCCCAACCGCCGAAGACCAGTTGGTCCAACTTGACCAACTGATGTTTAGCGAATAAAGGCTCGTTGGTCATCAGGCCGTAGGCCGGGGCCAATTTTTTCCGGATCAAGTAACAACCGGCGACCGTGGTATTGGCCGTGGCCCCGTTCAAACCAACCATTAAGACGCCGAGTTTACTATTTTTCATCATTCTCTTTGAAGTTACACGAGGTTGCAAGAAGGTACATAAGGTTACAATAGTTACGTTCCTTTGTCAAATAACGTTGTAACTTCTTGTAACATTACGTAACCTCTTGTAACTTTCCTCTGTAACCTTTATCAAGCTGATACCGTAACAGCTAAAGATTCAGTTCGATCTTTCAGTAAATGCTCTTTAGATATTCCGCCGCTAATATGATCCCAGGGTAAAACTTCATCCGTGCCCCGGGCCCGCCGGTAAAAAGTCGGGTCGACATTACATTCTTTAAATACTTTCAGCCATTTAGCCAGATCGAATATTTCGTCCCAGGAATCGAACTTACAACCGGCCTGATGGGCGGCGAGTAAAACCGGCCCTAAGCGGCGATCGCCCCGGCTGAAGACCCCTTCCAGCCAGCTGCGGTCCGGTTGATGAAATTTTAGGCGGACCTGTTTGGATCGGATCAGGCCCCGGAGCGCGCTCTGCTTGGCCCGGATAGTCTCCAGGGAATCCATGGCCTCCCATTGGAAAGGCGTATGAGGTTTCGGGACAAAAGGCGAGATACTGACGTTAATTTGGCCCGGTCGGTTATTGACCTCTTTTCCGATCATGGAAATTTTTTTGATTATTTGGGCGATGGCGTCAATATCTTCGTTGGTCTCACGAGGCAGGCCGACCATAAAATAAAGTTTGATCAATTGCCAGCCCTGTTGATAAGCGGCCCGGACACTGGCCAGCAGGTCTTCATCAATAATATTTTTGTTGATCACGTTCCGGAGAAAATCGCGGCCGGTTTCCGGGGCGAGCGTCAGGCCGGCCTTGCGAACCGCTTTTAGAATAGCCGGCAGTTTTTTTAACCGGTCATCCACTCGCAGGGACGGCAGGGAAATGCCGACTTTTTTCATTTTGAAACGAGCGGTCAGCCGCAGTAATAATTCGTCCAGCCAGGGATAATCACCGCTTGATAAGGAAAGTAAGGAGATCTCGTCGTAACCGGTATTCCGATATATTTCTTCAGCCAGTTTGACCAGTTCGATAACCGAACGGTAACGGATCGGGGCTTTAATTATACCCGATTGACAGAAGCGACATGCGTGTGGACAGCCGCGCATGATCTCGAGATTGATCCGGTCATGGACCGCTTCGGCAAAGGGGACGACGGGCTTGACCGGGTAAAACGCTTTGTCCAGGTCCTCAACCGCCGCTTTGGGAATTTGTTCCGGGATGCCCGGTTCGGTCGGTTTTATTTCCCGGATGGTGTTATCATCGTTATAAGAAACCGCGTAAAAGGCCGGGGCGTAAAGACTGGGAATTT
>DAOWBV010000220.1 GCA_030633885.1 Planctomycetota bacterium | reverse complement strand
GTGACTAAAACAGTAATATACATTGTTCACCTCTGAGAGTATTTCTTTAAAAACAAGTGACATTATTTTATCGAACCGCATTCAAAGGGTCAAGGTAAATTTGTTGACACCGGGCCGGGAATCACTATAATCAAGGTTATGTTATTCGGACCATGGATGCTTTTATTAATACCCGGGTTGCTTTTTGGTCTCTATGCCCAGGCCAAAGTGAAGGGTTCTTTTCGTAAATACAGTAAAGTCCCTTCCTCCAACAAGATCAGCGGCGCCAGTGCCGCCCGGAGAATCCTGGATGCGCAGGGATTATCTGATGTTAACGTGGAAGAGGTGCCCGGAACTTTGACTGATCATTATGACCCCCGGACCCGGGTGTTGCGGTTATCGCAAACGGTTTATCAGGGGCATTCCCTGGCGGCTTTAGGCGTGGCTGCTCATGAAGCCGGGCACGCCGTCCAGCACGCCCGTAGATATATTCCCATCATGCTTCGGACCGGTATTTTCCCCATTGTCGGGTTAGGGTCCCAGGTCTGGTTTTGGATTTTTTTAGCCGGAATGTTTTTTCATCATCCGTTGCTGGTTAATATAGGTATATTTCTTTTTGCCGGTGTGGTCCTTTTTCAGATCATAACGTTACCGGTGGAATTTAACGCCAGTTCCCGGGCCATGGTTCTTTTAACTCAGCAGGGGATTATTATGGATTCTGAAATTGATTCGACCAAATCTGTTTTAAACGCGGCTGCCCTGACTTATCTGGCCGCGACCTTAATGGCTATCTTGCAGTTGGTCAGTATGCTTTTCATGAGAAACAGATAATAAAAGTTATTTTTTAATTTTAAGGAGGAATAATTATGCCACCAAGAGACCCTTGGGAAAAACCGCCCCCGTTTGATGTCGAGAAGTTTGAGCGGATGATTAGGAAATTGATCGTTCCGGCGGTGATTGTGATCGTGATTTTGATTGCCGTCTCGACCAGCTTTTTTAAGGTTGACCCGGCTGAGGAAGCGGTCGTCCTTCGATTCGGAAAGTATACCCAGACCGTTCCGCCCGGGTTGCATTTTAAATTGCCTTTCGGGATCGATTCGGCGCTTAAGGTTAATACCCAGAAAGTGGAAAAAGAAGAATTCGGGTACCGGACGGTTCAAGCCGATGTTCGGACTACTTATGACAGCACTTCGCGGGAAGAGGAATCTCTCATGCCGACCGGTGATCTGGCGCTGGCCAAGGTGCAATGGGTGGTCCAGTATCGTCGGAGTGATCCATACAAATTCCTTTTTCAATTAAGGGCGCCGGAAAAAACTATTCGTGATATGAGCGAAGCCATTGTCCGGCAGATCATCGGTGATATGACCATTACCGAGCTTATTACCCAGAGTAGTGAAAGTATCGGGGTCGAAGTGAAAAAGCGACTCCAGAAAAATATGGATAAATATGATTCCGGTATTACCATTACCAAGATACTTTTCCAGATGGTTAAAGCTCCGGATCCGGTCCAACCGGCTTTTGATGATGTCGTCAAGGCCATGCAGGAAAAAGAGACTATGGTCCGTAAGGCCAAAGGGTCTTATAACCGGGTTATTCCGGAAACTAAAGGTAAAGCGGAAAAAATGGTTAAGGAAGCCGAAGGTGTTGCTGTGGAAAGGGTCAAGGGGTCAGAAGGTGACGTTGCCCGATACCTGAAACTTCTGGCTGAATACAAAACATCCAAAGAAGTTACCCGCAAGCGTTTGTTATTGGAAACCATGGAAACTATTTTACCCCGGCTTGACAAAGTATACGTTATGGATAAGGAAGGTAATATCCTGCCCTTATTACAACTGGAAGGGAGGAAAAAATGAAATACGCAACTTCTGTCGTTATTGTTGTTATCCTGATTGTCGCGGTGATTGTTTTGAGTAGCAGTATGTACGTAGTTCGCGAAGATGAGCAGGTGGTCATTACCCAGTTCGGAAAACCGGTCGGGGACGCGAAAAAGGATGCCGGTCTTTATTTTAAGACGCCTTTTGTTCAGGATGTTAACCGGTTTACCAAGAAGATCATTGAATGGGATGGCGACAAAGGGACTTATCAGACCAAAGACAAACAAACTCTCTGGGTTGATACGACGGCCCGCTGGAAGATCGTTGATCCGCTGATTTTCCTGCAAAAATCTGCCGGCAATATCCAAAGAGCGCAGACCCTGATCGATGATAATATTGATAACGCCACTAATGACCAGATAAGAAATCATCCGCTGAACGATATCGTGCGTGATACTAACCGTATCCTTGATTTGCCGGCGAACTTGAGAGGGATCATGGCTGAAGGTGAGATTGTTTCGATTAAGGCGGGTCGGG
>DAOWBV010000103.1 GCA_030633885.1 Planctomycetota bacterium | reverse complement strand
CAGGAAAAGCGGCCACCAATATTAAAAAATTCCTGAAGAAGGGCGGTTATCTTTTTACCACTGACTGGGCGATCGATGCGGTGGTCAAAAAAGTTTCTCCGGGCTATATTAAAAGTATCGGTATGGGCGGGAGTAAGATGAATGTCCCGGTCGGTCCAGAAGAGAAAAACAAAAATCACGTTTTTTTGCGGAATGTTTTCCCGGACAAGGGGAGTGATTTGCAGTGGGTCCTGGATGGCGGGAGTAAAATATTCAAGATCGTCAAAAAGGGGAAGGTGACTGTTTTGCTGGCCAGTTCTTCGGGCCAGATGCTTAAAAAGTATCGGAGTGATTTGATCGCGGTTACCTGGACGGTGGGCGGTAAGAACCGGGGATACAACCCGAAGTTCAGTGGTTACGGTGCCGGTAGTGATTATGTCAAGAAAAGGTCCAAAAGCGGGGTGGTGTTGCACGTGATCAGTCATTTCGATCAGCAGTCATTGGGCTTTAAGGATCTCAAAGGTAATTCTTCCATGTATCAGTTGGTTTTTAATTTTTTAGTCGACGCCAAACTGGCCAAACAGGCCCGGATGCTAAAAAAGAAGTAAAAACAAGTCTCGGGGCCTGAGCGAGCGGTTCGACCAGGCCTCTCGGCAAGCCCCGCTTTTTCAGAAATAAAGGGCGGGGCTTATGGTCCTGAGTTGGCTGAATGGCCCCGAGCCGGGTCGAGGGGCTCAGGGCAGGCCGAAAAAAAATTTGTCCTTGCAAATGCGTTCCCGAAATGATAGCATACGGAGATAAAAGGAGGTGAATTATGCGGTTAAAATTGTGGTTGCCCGGGTTGATAATTAAGATCATTATTCCGTTTTTATTTTTTACTTGTTATTTTTTTGTAACCCCGGCCAGGGCTGAAGCCCCAACGCAAAATCAGATTAATCAGGCCGTGGACAAAGGGGCCGAATATTTGAAGCAGCAAGTTGATAAAGGGTTCATAGATATTTACGATGAGCTGGTTCTTTTAACTTTACACTGGGCCGGGGGCAAAGAATCCGAACCTCAAATGGAAAAATTGATCAAAAAGGCATATAGCAAAGGGTTGATTCGTACTTATACCTCCGCGGCCATGGCCATGGCGCTGGAATCAATTGATAAGCGCAAACATTTCAAACGGATTGCCGATTGCGCGCAGTACCTGGTTGACAATCAATGCCGGAACGGCCAATGGGGTTATAGCGAAAACGCGAAAGGATTAAAATCCAGGCCATTGCCCAAAGATAAAAAAATTAAAAAGAAAGGAACCTTTGGTCAGAAGAGGAAAACTATGAGGCGCTTGAAGAGAGGTGGTGGTGGTTCGGGCGATAATTCCAATCTCCAGTTCGCTCTGCTCGGACTGCGCTCGGCCGAACGCGCCGGTATCCGGATTCCCAAAAAAACATGGATGGACGCGGTTAAATGGCTTGTCAAGAAACAGAAAAAAAATGGCGGCTGGGCATACGATGGGTATTCTTCAAGTCACAATGAAAGTTATGGCAGTATGACCTGTGCCAGCCTTTGCAGTCTGGCGATCGGCCGTTATTATCTTAATAAGAAATATGATTATAAAAAAGACCGCGCGGTTAAAAAAGGGTTGCAATGGTTAACGGAAAAGTTTACGGTCAGAAATAATCCCGGTTTTACGCCGGGTGGTCGGCCCCCTTTCGGATTGCCCAAGTCCACCATCTGGCTCTACTATTATATTTATGGTTTGGAAAGAGTCGGCAGTATTCTGGGTACGGAAAAAATGGGTGAACACGCGTGGTATGACGTAGGCGCGGAGTACTTGCTGCGAAATCAAAAAGCCGATGGCCATTGGGAAGAAAACGGACCCAACGCGATTTCCGATACCTGCTTTGCCATTCTTTTTCTGACCCGGGCCACGCCGGCGTTAAAAATGGTGGATACCGGGCCCCCTGTCAGGGAAGAGGAAAAAGAGAAGGAAGAAAAATAATTAATGATTGCCTGAAACCGCGCACTTTGTTATTGCGATCCGCTTCTGGCGGAGAAGTAATCTTAATTCCCATCTAATAAGAGGGGTCAGGAGTGTGTTATTATCCCTATTCGTGTTTATCTTTTTCCAGTTGTGTTCATCTGTGGCTAAAGCTGGACCTTGTTGTGATTAATCTTGCGGTTACTGCCAGGTATTAATAAAGAAATGGCCTGCCCTGAGCGAACGAAGTGAGTCAAAGGGATTGTCCGGCTGACAGCGAAGTACTAATATAGATATGAAAAAACCCCTATTACTAATATTATCTTTAACTTTTGTCACTTCTTTTTTATTTTCTGTCATTTCTGCGAAAGAACCATTCGGGTCACATGCCACGTTTCTGACTGAATACATTCCGGAAAAATATCGAGGGTCGGTTCAGCAGACCTTGCGGTCAGCGGGTCGTAACGCTCTGGAGCTAATGAAAGTATTTGAAAACATTACACCGGAGAAGTATGAAGCGGCGGCCTTTGTGTTGGCCTATCTTGATCTCAGCCGGATGCGGGATGCGCAGAGGATTAAAGCCGATGTGCTCATTGAAGATATTGAATTCGCCTTTAAGGCCAGAGAACTTTTTCCTTACGCCCGAAATTTTCCCGGAGAATATTTTTATTATTATATTCTGCCGCACCGGGTGACGCAGGAACCGATCGAAAAATGGCGGAAGTTTTTCTTTGAAGAATTGAAAGAAAAATTTAAAAAAATAGAGTCATTGGAAACAGCCGCCTTGGAATTGAATAAATGGTGTGGTTCCAAAGTAAAGTTTAAACAAACTTCACCGGCCGATCAGACACCCCTGGAAACCTTACGAAAAGGATACGGTCGTTGTGAAGAAGAATCTATATTTTATATGGCGGCCGCCCGGGCTCTGTTAATACCGGCCCGCTATGTCTACGTGCCTTACTGGTCAACCTGTGACGGGAACCATGCCTGGATTGAGGTTTATACCGATGATGGTTGGAAATATCTGGGCGCCTGCGAACCGGCCGAGACATTAAACCAGGCCTGGTTTACCAATCCCGTCCGGCGGGCACCGATTGTCCTAGCTAAGGTAATCGGGCGGCCTCCGCAAGATACCAAAGAAGAGATTTATCGTCAGAGTAACCGCGAGGTTATTTTAAACGTAACCCATGTCTATGCTAAAACATGTAAAGTTAAAGTAAAAGTCATGGGGTCTAATGGTGGTCTGGTGCGCGGCATACCGGTATATTTTAATATATTTAATTTCGGAAGTCTTCAACCGATTGCCGTCTTCCGAACCGATAAAAATGGACAAGGTTCCATTGCGTTGGGCCTGGGCGATTTTGTGCTGACGACCGGCACGGTCAAACAATTTGCCTGGCAGAAGATATCCACGGTGCCGGATGGTCAGTTGAAAATAGAGCTTCGTTTAAAGGATTTAGAAAAGGCTGTGCCGGAAGGTTCTTTCTGGTTGCGTTATCCCAAGCCGAAAAAATGAAGCTCCCCGATGCAAGGACTTCGGCTGAGCCCTTTGGCAGTGAGTCGCTTCTGCTCGCTTGCCCCTTTCAGGCGTGGCCTCAGGAGGGCCGGCGGGGATTGAACAGATTATTTGAGGACAAAAAATTATGATGAAAAAAATAATTTTACCGGGTTTAATATTGCTTTCTTCTCTTGCTTGCTCTTATCCCCGGGAAAATAATTTATCGATTGGTTCCTCGATAGGAAAAATACTGTCCCGGGCGGAATTAATCCCGACAGAAATAAGCCGGGATGGCGTGTTGGAGCTGGAGTTTTTCCAGAAAGGTCTGCCGGAAACGAATTTTAAAGATTTCAGTCTGTCGGTTTACCAGTCTGGTTGGTGGAAACCATTAAGAACCATTCCCTATCGAATCTATAAAAACAAGCGCCTTTTTAATTTATCGCCGGCGACATATCTTTTGGAATGCGGTGTTCGTAACAAAAATGGCGATGTTTATTTGCAATTAAAAAAGATTAAGATCAAGCCGAACCAACGCGTCGCGTTTCAGGTAAATCTTGATGTACCTCCGGAAAAGATGTCTGCCCGGGATTGGGTGGTGCGAGATATTCCCCGGCTACCTGATAACCAAATTAGTTATTTAAATAATAACCAGGTGTCGTTAGGGGAGATAATAAAAGAACGGGATACTCTGGTAATATTTTTCTCTTTAACGGACGAGCCCTCGGCCCGGATGTTACCGATGATTCAGGGCGTGGTTAAAAAGACCAAAAAAGATGTCGGAATAGTCGGGATAGTAGTTGGGCAGGCAACTCAGGGAGATATCCGGCAATATGTGGCTGAAAAACAACTGGAATTTGATATCTACCAGGACATTGATTTTTCATTGACCCAGGCTTGCAAATTACCTTTTTCAACCAAAGAAAAAAAATGTACGGAGTTACCTTCCATTTTGTTCATTAACCAAAAAGGCGCGATTAAGGCTTGGACTGAAGGCTATAACCTTAATATTGCGACTTTTGTGGAAAAAGCGATTGAGTTGTTGAAAAAATAAACTTAGAAAGCCGTAAAGGTATAAAATATTTTTGTTTTTCGACTGCCCGAATAAATAAGCATAAATGCCGGATGTTGCATGTGGGCAGCCATTTTTATCAGCAGACTTTGAGTTATAAGGACACTAAATCACTTTCTTCCATGTAGCAACTGGTGATTAATTTTCTGTTGGAATCCTATTGTAGCCGATTTACCCCGGAGGAAAAATAGTGGTTGCTAGGTACTAAGGATTTTTTGCAGGTTTTTTTGTCTGCCCATCAAGTTCATACTCAATTAATTTAAGTTTTAATTGCCCATTAAACTTATCCGCGGCTTTCATTAATTCACTTAGGTTATTAACATCTTTCAGGGAACTCGTGTTTAAGGCGATATGGGTCGGCCCGACGTTAATTTGAGCGTGGGGATTAGTAATCGTAGCATCAATTGTCACCCATTGTCCGACATAGACCTGAGCCCACATATGGACGAAAAAACCGCCCTTATCATAGACTATGCCAAAAGAGGTTTTTGAAGGGATGCCCGCCGCCCGGGCTAAAGCGGCGACCAGCACCGCGTGTTCCGAACAATCACCGGTCAAGTCCTGCAGCGCTTTTTTGGCTGTTTCAAAACCCGGATTATCGCCTTTTTTCATATTACGGGAGACCCACAACCCTAATTTAGTGGCGGCTTTCAAGCTGTCTTTTTCATCACCCACGATTTTTCTGGCCAGACTGATGATTTCAGGGTCATCGGATTCGAGATATTTATTGCTTGTTAAATAATCAGACATACTTTTATCCGTTACCGGCCTTGACAATATTTTTCTTTTTTCGGGCAGATTAATTTTACTGATGCGTAGCAGGAAGCCCCCGTTTTTGTCGTATTTTATCTTTTGCCGGTTATCGATTTCCCACGGGATACCGGCCAATAATTTTTTATCAGGGAATTCCAACTTGAAAAGGGCACTATTGATCTGGCGGGCACGGGGGAGGCGGGTATCAATGCTGGCTACCTGCATAAAACGCCAGATATCGGGCCGGGCCGAAGCCAGAGCGGTGTCTTTATCCACCAGAATATTGACCAGGTCCATCCGCGGTTCCCGTGTTTTAAATAACTTGCCTTGTTCATCACGCCACTCAAATGTCGTGTCGCCGTTTGAAATAATCAGGTACTTATTCAGATCCAATTCCTGATCCATGGTTTTCACCTTTTCTTTGCCGGTCATTTTGACCGTCACCCCGACGATTTTTGATATCGACGGTACGAATTGGTGGTAACTGAATTTTGTTTCCGGGTGCCGGTTATTTACCTGGTAAAGTTTTTCAATGGCGTGCGGAAATTTCAGAGTTTCAGGACAATCAACGATTTCTTCCCGGACTCCCTGACGGGTTTTGATTTTGAGATGTAATTTGTTGTTTTTAATCACCCCTTCGCTGTTGATATTGCCGGCCATGGCTCGCTGGCCTTGATAATTAAAGCTGAGCGGTTGGCCGTCTGGTAATTCCACGTATTGATAGGCTGACCTGAGTTCAAAAGTTTTACCCCGGATACTGAATGTCATCTGATTCTTAATAACCGTTACGGTATTTCCGGAAACTTCCCGTGTAAGGTTATGTTGATGGCCTACTTCGGTACCTCGAAACCAGGTCCGAAACCATTGTTCTTGAGAAAGAACCGGAGGCGATTTCCCGATGGCCGTACAGCTGAGGGGCAGTAAAAGCAAGCAAGCTAAAATAGTGAATATTGATTTTTTTAAACCAGGCATAGTTATTTTTTATATAAACTGGTTGCTTTTTTGGTTGAAGTGATAATGCCGGTTATCATCGCTGAGCTAAAACCCTTATGTTCCATTTCGTTTAATCCGGAGATGGTACAACCTTTGGGGGTGGTTACTTTATCGATTTCCATTTCCGGGTGATATTCAGAGCTTAGCAAGAGGGCCGCGGCCCCTTTAGCTGTTTGGGCCGCCAACGGGAGTGCTTCCTCAGGATGGAAACCAATTTCGATTCCGCCCTGTGAAGCAGCTCGAATGGCGCGCAGAAAAAAAGCGACCCCACAACCGCATAAAGCGGTGGCTGAGACCATTTGTTCTTCATCGATGATAACCGTTTTTCCCACCGCGTCAAAAATTGATTTGACCAGGTCGAGTTTTTTTCGAGATATCTGATTGGCGGCCAGACAAGTCATAGATTCCTGGATCGCCACGGCGATATTAAGCATGACTCGGATAATAGTAACATTTTTTTTGAGTTGCTTCGCGATCTCAGTGATGCTGACTCCGGAGACAACTGAAGTAATAATATGTTGAGTGGGAATAATAGCCGGGTTTATCTCACGCAATAAGTTATTCATCTGCTGGGGTGGTACCGCCAGAATAATTATTTCGGCCCTTTTTACGGCTGTTTGGTTATCTGATTGAATAATAAATCCTTCTTTGGCTGATTTATCAAGCAAATGGATTTTTCGTCGGGTGAGTGTTATCTGTTTGGGGGAAAATCGGCCGGAACCAACTAATCCCTTGGCGATTGCGACACCGATGTTACCGCTGCCGATAATAGCAATTTTTTCTGTTCATTTTTTCATATTATTCCATTTAGTATCAACATCATCAAGGCTAGCCATGTTTTGTTCATTATATATATATACAAGCTAGGTTGCGGGTTACATCGAGGGCGAGGGGATTCGAACCCCCAACATCCAGATCGACAGTCTGGTGCTCTAACCAGTTGAGCTACGCCCCCATAGAGATATTTCCGACCGGAAATATTTACTTTATATCATAATTTCTTAACGGGTCAAGAAAAATATAATGTTGTTTGCTTGACTTAGCGATAATTTTTAATGTATAATACTTCATGTCAGTGAAGGAAAAAATAATGTCTCAAAAAATATTACTTATCGAACCAAATCCGGAGATTAATTCT
>DAOWBV010000210.1 GCA_030633885.1 Planctomycetota bacterium | reverse complement strand
GACCAACGCGTAAGCGCCCGGACCGGCAATGGTCGGAAAAAAATGCCCGGCGACCAGACCAAAACTTCCGCCCAGCATAGCGCCAATAAAAAGAGACGGAGCGAAAACACCACCGGAACCGCCCGAACCCAGGGTTAATGCAGTGGCGATCAGTTTGGCCACTAGTAAAACGAGCATGATCTTTAAAGCTAACTTACCTAACAGGGCGCTTTCCACTACGCCGTAACCAACACCAAAAATCGTCTGGCCGTCGGAATTTTTTAAAATGTAAAGTCCGATCACGCCTAAAATGAATCCGCCGACGACCGGTTTAAAATATTCCGGCATGATTTTCCAGTTATCAAAAGTATCTTCCAGGGTATAGATAGTTCTGATGTATATTCGGGCGACGACCGCGGCCAGGATGCCTAGAAAAGCGTAAAGGAGCAGTTCACCGGAATGATTGAGCGCGTAGGGCGGGACGGAGAAAACGATTTCGTCGCCCATCAGGGAGCTGCCGACGACCCAGGCGACGACCGAAGAAAGAACAACAATTGAAAATGATTGCGAAGTGAATTCTCGCAAGATAATTTCCATGGCGAAGATGACGCCGGCGATGGGTGCGTTAAAAGTGGCCGAGATCCCGCCGGCCGCGCCGGCGGCGACCAGCGTTCTGAGTAGATTTGAGGGGACTTTGAACCAGCGACCGATGGCCGAACCCAGGGTTGATCCGATTTGGACGATCGGGCCTTCCCGGCCGACCGAACCGCCGGACCCGATACATATGGAAGAAGCTAAGGCTTTGATCAGGGCGACGATCGGATTGATCCGGCCGTTTTTTCGGGCGACGGCGTACATCACTTCCGGTACCCCGTGCCCTTTGGCCTCACGGGCGAAAAAATAGATAAGCGGGCCAAAAATTAAACCGCCAATGGCCGGAATGATAATGATGTGATAATCACCGAGAAATGAAAAGACCTGCCGGCCTCCCTCGAAAAAGAGTGATTGGAACAGATCGATCATGCTCCGGAATATAAAAGCTCCGACTCCGGTGCAGACCCCGATGATCAGGGACAAACCGATCAGGGCCTTGGTATCGGAAGCGGCAAAATAACTTCTGATCTGAAGGTAGGCTTTTTTTAACCAGAGGGATCCCTGGCGTTGAGGTTCCGGTTCGTCGGCTGAGTCATTTTTTTTTAGTTCGGTCATTTTATTAACAACGGATCAAACGGATTTCAAATATGCTCAACTCAAAAGAGTTGGGTTGCAAAAAACTCTATTCATGTAACTTAAGACTTCAGTCTTGCTTCTAAACAATCTTATCTTTTTTTAATTCGGTGCTTTTCTCTGGTCCGTAACCGAGTATTTCAGTCAATATTTCCGATGTGTGCTGGCCCAGGGTCGGCGGCGGTTCAGTCGGACTATCAGGACAATCGTTGGTTTTGATGGGGTTGCCGGTCATTTTATATTGCCGCCTTCATGGTATTTTCTCGGGAAATTTGCGGTAAAGGAAAACTATTGATTATATCTTTAAAATGGCAATTTGTCAAGGAAGTCGGGGGAGGCTGATTTTACTAAAACACGTTGTGGCCAAGTGGTTATTTTTCGAGTTCCAATAATTCTTGATGCGTAATTCCCCGGGACCACAAGGTTTGCCATCGGTTGAGGTAGGCCCGGGCCAGTTTGGGGGAGTGGATGATCAGGAGGTCTTCGTTATTGTATTTCTCAGCAGAATAAGTCCAGTTAAAGCTTCCGGTGATAACGACCTGGCCATCGATCGTTGCGAACTTATGATGCATTTTCCCCGGCTTACCTTTTTTCCCTTTTACTTCCGGTGCGTAGTAGCGGGCGGCTAATTCTTTTTGCTGAAAAAAAATTCGTTTGCTGTTTTTCTCGGCAGAATTTTCACGGTCCATGACAATGTTAATCTGTACCCCGCGTTCTTTTGCTCGGGCTAAAGCGTTGGCCAGGGTATGGTCACTAAAAAAGTACATGGCAATATTAATAGTTTTTTTGGCTTGGTTCATCTCGGCTATGATAGCCTTTCGGGCATTACCTTCGGGGCTGAAATAAACATTGGTTTGGGTCTCAAAAGTTTCCCGGGACTGGCGGGAAAGGAGAGCTGTCTGGGTGAAAAGCAGCCCCCCGGCGAAGAGGATCAAGAAAACTAAAAATAGTTTGCGCATTTTATAAGACAGAAATATTTTTGGCGATACTTTTAAATTTAGTCCCGGTCGGAGAAATGGTTTTGATGCCGATCTTTTTCAGGACCGGGGTATCCGGCTCCGGGATCACGCCGCCGAGGACGAATTCGTCTCTGGCGGAAATTCCATGATTATTACTTTCCCTGTTAACTAACTTTCTTCGATGATCGGTTTCGAATTTTAAAAGATTTCTCTTTTTTCAGCTAAAGGACTGATCGTTCCGTGGTTCCTTCGGGTCCGTCCTATGGCGGATATGATCGATCGCCGGCGTCCAAAGTAAACATCATCCGGGGTGATATTTCCTGACGCCTTATGGTAGCGTTGCCGATTATAAAAGTCAATGAATTTTCCGGTTTTCTTTTTCGGTTCTGGCGGAATTCTTCCGAAGACTTGGTACAGGAAGACGGATTTGTCTTGCGCCGGCATGGAATATTTAATAAAATTATTATTATTTGGCAGAGGAGTTAAAGATGTCCGACCGGATTGAAGTCATTAAAGGCGACATTACCAAACAAAAAGTCGAAGCGATCGTTAACGCGGCTAATAATTCGCTGCTGGGCGGCGGCGGGGTGGACGGAGCTATTCACCGGGCGGCCGGGCCGGAGCTGTTGGCTGAATGCCGGACTCTTAAGGGTTGTCTGACCGGTGAAGCCAGAATTACCAAAGGTTATAATTTGCCGGCCAAGCGGGTAATCCATACGGCCGGGCCTGT
>DAOWBV010000204.1 GCA_030633885.1 Planctomycetota bacterium | reverse complement strand
GAATACAAAACTCAGGTTTTTGTTAACCATGAAGGTGATCATTACCGGACCCGCTTGACTCACACGATCGAGGTGACCCAAATTGCCCGAACCATCGCTCGCGCTTTAAACCTTAATGAAGATTTAACCGAAGCGATCGCTTTAGCTCATGATGTCGGCCATACCCCCTTTGGTCATTCCGGTGAAGAGGCTTTGCGTTTTTTGATGAAAGACTACGGCGGGTTTGAGCATAACCAGCAAGGGGTACGCATGGTTGAATTGCTGGAACACCGCTACCCGGACTTCAAGGGCCTGAATCTTTCCTGGGAATTAAGAGAATCGATGATCAAACATAAAACCTCTTACGACCAGCCAAAAGTTCCTAATCGCTTCCATCCGGAGTGGAGTCCTTTGCTGGAAGCCCAAGTGGTTGATGTCGCGGATTCAATCGCCTATAACAACCATGATCTTGATGATGGTTTGCGTTCCCATCTGATTAATGAAAATGATTTAAAGAAAATCGAACTTTGGCGTTTAGCGGAAGAAGATCTTCTCAAGAAACAAAAAATTTCCGATACCACGATTCTTCGTTCGCAAATAATAATATCCCTGATTAATTTAGAAGTTGGTGATTTAATCAAGAATACATCGGAGTTAATCGGTGAAAACAACATTAAAACCGTGACGGCGGTGCGTCAGACCGGTACGAATCTGGTCGCGTTTTCATCAAAAATGGCCCGGAAGCAAAAAGAATTGCAGTCTTTTTTGTATGAAAAATTTTATAAACATTATCAAGTTGTTAGGATGTCGAAAAAAGCTAAGCGTTTCCTGGTCAAGTTATTCAATGAATATTTGAACAATCAGGATCAGTTGCCGCCGCGCTACCAGAATTGGGCGCGGGAGGTCGGGCGGCACCAGTCTATTTGTGATTATATTGCCGGCATGACAGATCGATACGCTCAGGAAGAATACCAGAAATTATTTTATCCGTTCGAACGGATGTAACATTATATTCGCATTTATAGGTGGTAATCTTATGTTAAATATCTTCCGTTTTATTTTTGTTATGATCAGTGCAGTGATGGGGTGGCATGTTGAAGGATTATATACTGGCGGGGAAATCGGGTATTATGGTCTGCTGGGTGGTGTTTTGCTCGCTTTGCTGCTTGTGGTGATTGAGATGGGTTTTGCCCGGCGTTTCATCGGCGCCATTTCCATTACCATGTTCGGCCTGGTATTCGGTTTTATCCTGTCGTATATTTTTCTGGGCGCGCTCATGCTCTTGCCCTGGGTAAAAAGTTTTTTTGTTTCCGATCCTCAGTTGCGTGATTGGTTGCAGTTTGCGGTGACGTTTCTTTTTTGCTTTATCTCCATCGTGGCGATCATTCGCAGCAAAGATGACTTTAAATTTGTCATTCCTTTTGTCGAACTTTCCAAGGACCGAAAAGGCGGCCGGCCTCTGGTCATGGATACCAGCGTGATCATCGATGGTCGGATTGCTGATATTTGTGAAACCAACATTATCGACGCGCCGATCGTGATTCCTCGTTTCGTGCTCCAGGAACTCCAGAACGTGGCCGATTCGGCAGACAAACTTAAGCGGGTCCGGGGACGGCATGGCTTGGATATCTTAAACCGGATGCAAAAAAACAAGAAACTGAATATTCAGATCACGGAAGCGTCTTTCTCCTACGTGGAAGGCGTCGATAATAAGCTGGTCAAACTGAGTCAGAATATGAACGGCCGTTTGCTAACAAACGATTTTAATCTGAACAAATTAGCGCAGGTTCAGGGGGTTGCGGTGGTTAGCATTAATGATCTGGCGAACGCGCTCAAGCCGGTGGTCATGCCGGGCGAGATGATGGAAATAAAGATTATCCGGGTGGGTGACGAACCGAATCAGGGGGTGGGCTATTTGGATGACGGAACGATGGTGGTCGTCGAAAAAGCCAACCACCGAGTCGGGCAGAAAGTGAATGTGGCGGTCACCAGCGTCATCCAGACCAGCGCCGGGAAGATGATCTTCGGTTCTTTGAAAGGCGCGGGTAAGAACGGTTGAGGATTTGTTTCCGGCTTGCGTTGTCAAGTCTCTTGTAACTGAATTCTATCGCGACTCTTAAACAAATCATGCTAACTAAAAACAGACCGCGCGTCAAGTACCGGTTAAAGGTGATCCGGAAGGCTCAGGATTTAAGGAACGTTTCCGCCGCCTGCCGTTGCTTCGGGATGGACCGGACTTCCTTTTATAAATACAAAAAAGCGTTATGAAAAATACGGTTTAGAGGGACTGAAGAACTTGTCTTCCGTACCCCACAGTCATCCGCGCGCGACTAAGCCAAAAGTAATAAAAAAAATATTAACCATGGCCTCCCGGCATCCGCTTTGGGGATGTGTCCGAATTTCAAAGAAGCTTAAAGCAAAAGGTACGCGCGTTTCATTTAACACTATCCGGAAAATTCTTAAAAAAAACGGATCAAGGGCCGCGAGTAATAACGGGACTAAACCTTCTAAGAAGCAAAAGCCGACATAAGAAAAAGGTGTAAGCAAGGTCTGTAAACTCGAATAATAAAAACCTTTACGATCCTCACGTTTTTAGCTTGACAAGTTTTCGGGTATAGGTTAAAGTTGTTTGCGACAGAAATACATGGGTTCTTGTGAGCTCTATGCCCGGAGAGAAATCCATTTCAAAACCAATTTTTTTAATTTAAGGGAGCGTGTTTTATGACCAGGAAAATTTTATCAGTCACGGCCCTAATGATATCTTTAATAATATTCGTATACGGACAAGACGGGTTGGGTGAAGCGTGGGGTAATAGCGGAGAGGACGTTAGTTCCGGCTCTTCCGGCGCCACCCAAAACCAGATCCTCACCGCCGTTCCCGACGATACCTGGACTTATGATTGGAACGGAGTAACCATTGTCTGCGAGGTTTATGACGAAGCTAATACCACGATCTTCTTTAATGAATCAATTACCAGTAGCGGGTCAGTTACCGGCCAGGAGCTCTATCTCTATAAAATAACCAATAATTATTACCGAATCTTTACCGAGGGCACCCATCTTCCAATTCATTACAACGGATTAAGCGGATTTAATATTGG
>DAOWBV010000013.1 GCA_030633885.1 Planctomycetota bacterium | reverse complement strand
TGAACAATGTATATTACTGTTTTAGTCACCGCTCCCTCGGAAAAAGTAGCCGTGAAGATCGGCCGGGCAATTATCCGGAAAAAACTAGCCGCCTGCGCCAATATCGTCCCGAAGATCCGTTCGCTTTACACCTGGCAGGGTAAGTTTTTTGACGAGCGCGAAGTATTAATAATCATCAAAACCCGCCGGTCAGCCTTCAAACGTCTGTCTCAAGCCATCAAAAAATTACACCCCTATGACGTGCCGGAAATCATCAGCCTGAAAATCGATCAGGGACATCAACCGTATTTGCGATGGATCACTGACTGCCTTAAAAAATGACGGCGGGAAAAATTACTTTTTACTTTAATCCGTCATTGGATTATGTTATAACTAAAGAAATAAAATAGCCATGACACGAAAAGTATCTACTTTTATAATACTCGGGTTGTTAGGCTGGTTGGGCGCCTGCCTAGCAACTAATGGGGACGACCAACCGCCGCTCCTGAAGCAATTGATCCAGCAGTCTTTTCAAAACCTGACCGATTCCCGGGGCTATCACGTTAAGAATAAAACTTCACTGGAGATAAGCGGTCGGCACGCCTGGAAAACTTCCGCGGTCATGAAAGGCGTCCACCGGAATCCCGACCGGACCCATATTATCATCTACTGGAACGACCAGGAATTCGAACATTACCAGGTTGGCGAAAAAATGATCACCCGGAATCCTTTCACCAACGATTGGATGCCGGTTTTAAAATTTCAAATTCCGACCCCGCTGGAAATATATGATAATTTAAAGGACAATCTGAAAGACTTCAAGCCGGGCCCGGCGGAAAAAATTAACGGGCAAAAAACTGAAGTGATCCATACGGCGATCGATCAGGCCGGGTTAAAAAAAATTACTGAGAATCCACCCCTGCCATTACCGATGGCGATCGATTTCCAAAAAGCGGTTCACAACCAGTTCAGTTTCTGGATCAACGAAACTGATCGACGCCCCGCCCGGATCGCTTTTTCCGTTATCCTGTTAATCGACGAATTACCCGGCCTGGTCCCGGAAGATGATAGTGACACATTCGATGACGATGAACCGATCAGAATGGCGATAAATGTGGAGATGGATTTTTTAAGTTACGATAAAGATATTGACTTCAAATTACCGGCCAGGGTAAGAAAAATACTGGAAAAGCATGAATCAAAAAAAGGAAACAAGCGGAAAGACAACGAAAACAGCGGAAACGATAACGATGATGATACCGGCTGAGACTAAATGCCGGAGTGGCGGAACTACTTGACCCGTCACGACGGTAAATACAAATATTCAATAATTAACGTGCCGGAGTGGCGGAACTGGCAGACGCGTCGGATTCAAAATCCGATCCTCGCAAGAGGGTGTGGGTTCAACTCCCTCCTTCGGCAATTAACTTTATCTGGCAGACCCCGACACGCGTCTGCCTGCTGCAGGCAGGTCGGGGCAGGCGAGTTAGATATGATAAGTGTACAAAACGGTGTATTCGAGGTTGTCTCTAACCTCGAATGACGCCAGGTTGAGACAACCTGGCGTACACAGGTTTTATCTACTGATATTTTACGAGCTTGACAAATGAATCGGCTTTCAGGCTGGCTCCGCCGACCAACGCCCCGTCAATATCGTCTTTCGCCATCAGCCCTTTAATATTATCCGGCTTGACGCTCCCACCATACATGATCCTCATTCCCTGCGCGGTTTCCTCATTACTGATCAAAGAGATCAGTTTGCGGATAAACGAATGGACTTCCTGCGCCTGTTCGGGAGTGGCCGTCTTTCCGGTCCCGATCGCCCAGACCGGTTCGTAAGCCACGATGATCTCTTTGATCTTTTCTTTGGGCACACCGTTAAGACCCTGTTCCACCTGAGCCCGGATCACGTTTTCAGTGGTATTATCCTGACGCTGTTCCAGTTTTTCCCCGACACAAAAGATTGGGGTCAACCCGGCCGCCAGCAAGACTTTGATTTTTTTATTTATCACCTCGTCGGTCTCGCCCATCACGTGCCGACATTCGGAATGGCCGACGAGCACATAATCGCAACCGATATCCTTAAGCATCCCCGGCGATACCTGCCCGGTAAAAGCCCCCTTGGATTCCCAGTACACGTTCTGAGCACCGGTTTTAATGTTACTTCCCTGGAGGATCTGTTTAACCGGCTGAATATAAACAAAAGGCGGACAAACGCCAATCTCAACATCAGTAACCTCATTCAATTCAGTTTTCAAAGCGGTCACCAGAGCCGTGGCTTCGGCAGACGTCGTATTCATCTTCCAATTACCGACCATAATAGGTTTACGCATAAAATTCTTCTCCTTTAAGAAACGATTAAGCCCTCGACAAAGGACAGGTCATGCAATGCGGTCCGCCACGTCCTTTAAATAATTCTTCGCCGGGAAAAAGACTCACCTGACCGCCCCGTTTTTTTATCTCGTCCGCCACCCGGGGAGTAAAATCATAACCGACCACCTGCCGGGACCCGGTAGTAATGTAATTAGCCGCCGCATTGTCGCATTCTTCCCTGGAAATCTCGATCAGCTCAATATTATTCCGGCGAAAGAAATCCATTAGCCAGATCGGCCGGGGAGACTCTTTTTTAGTAAAAAGGATCGACGGATAAACATCGAGGTAAGGTGGATAGACAATGGCTAGTTTTTCATCGATCATCATGAGCTCTCCGTCAATGTGGATCCGGCCTTTGGGTAGCATGATCATGATCAACTGATCGACTGGCGTAGAATCAAACAATATTTTTTTCAGCTGATGGATGGCCACCTCGGTCGTCCGGTCACAGAGACCGACCATGACCGTGTGATCATCGAAAAATTGCACCCCGCCGCCTTCGAGCAAACCGGGCGCTTCGATCGCGCCGAGAACGGGAATATTCAGTTTCCGGCAGACACGACTGACGATCTGTTCATCAAATTTCCGTCCCTTACTTTTCAAATTCATCAGGATCATGCCGGACCCGGCCATAAACGCCAGATCCCGGGTGTAAACCATATTCGGCCGCCGGTTCATATAATCCATAGAATCTTTGTCTTTAGCCAGAACGTCTCCAATTAAAACCGGTTCCGTCCCATTCTTAGCAATGGCATCCAGGAAAGTTTCATAATCCCGGCGAAATTTCTGATGATCTATAGCGCCCTGGTAATTAAAATGATCGGCCGTGGCGTCATCGGCGATCAAATCGATCTCCGGGCCGGGCCGGTGCATCAATACTTTTTTTAAAGTCCGGTAAGCGCTTAATACTTGATACATAAATATCTCACATCTGTTGAACAATCTTAAAGCACTAAAAAAATATTATAACACTACAGTAAAAAAAGTCAACTAAAGCGAATATTTTAAAGAAAAAGGACAGGTAAGATATTCATCTCACCCGCCCTTTTAGGTTCTTAAACTTCGCTTTTTAACCGGCGCTGGGATTTTGCGGTTCCTCCGGCTTGGGTTCTTCCGGTTTTTCCATCGGTTTCACTTCCATTACCTTTGATGGCTGACTCACGGTCTGCCGCTCCTGAGACTGTTCCCGCCATTCCGTCAGCCATGGATAAATATACTGCTTCGTCGCGAACCAGGCAGCCAGACAAAAAGTCATGACCACCAACGTCCCGATAGCCAGGTTAAAGAAATCCACATACATCCGGCCCAGCAGGGTGTGCAATCCGACGATCACCAGGATAGTCCCGATCAACCAGGCCATCTTTTTCACCTGGTCAAAACCGGTCCGGAACCAGAAGAACAGGATCCCACCGATCATCAGAAGAACCATTAAGCCTTTGGAGGTATTACCAAAAGCGGTTTTGACATAATGGGACGAGACCTGACCGGGCACATCCAGAGAAATAAGCGACTGAAAATAATAAACCTTACCGGTCGTCGGCGCCTCGCCGGTATAAACGGCCGGCAAACCAGTACTGCCTCCTCGCCGCCCTTTGATGGCAACAATATTACCCAAGGCCAATTCATTCTGGATCCGTTGCGGATCTTTGACGATCTCCTGCTTTTGCGAATTGGCATGAAGCCGTCCAGCGCCCTGACGCGAGGTTGGATAATTCAACCGGGCAATGATCGGTTCAAATCCGCTGACCTGCTCCATGTTACCCGAATCCATAACGACCTCATATTTTTCCGGCAACGCGATCCGCCAGCCGAGCCGCATGATGGGGATATTAATCTGGGGACAGGCCATCTTCAACATCCCGGTCTGACCGAGTTCTTTAATCTTCCAGGCGTAACGGATATTGACCGTAAAAGCCTTTTCGCTCTTGCTCTGTTGGGCGATTGGGATCAAAGTAACCGGTACGCCCTTTTCGTCACCCTGGAAACAAGTCACCGTCTGACCGGCCACGCGGGTATGCCAAATCTCGGCATCCGGCGGCAGGTACAAACGGACATACTGTTCGCGAGTATTCCTGATCTGACAGATAATATCAGTGATCAACTGTCCGTTTTCACTGATAGTGGTCGAAAGCCGGCAGGCATCGATCACGGCCACCAGCACTTCGGAAAACTCGTGTTGTTTCACCATGGTCGTCAACTGATACGGATGTTTCAGATACCGGAAGGCCATCAGGATCGGATGATCGATCCCGACTTTATAAGCAACCGGTATTTCTCGTTCATCGATCGGGGTCAGGTTTTCCGGTTCCGATTCACTCAGCTCCATATCCGGCCGGGCAGCAAAAGCCAGGTAACCGGTCTCGCGTTCCACGTCCAGAACTTTGATGCCGGTATAAGCGATCGGTTCGAACTGGCCGCCGTCGGCCTTTTTCATCTCGGTCTGGAACGTCACGTAAAGTTTATAAACATTCAGACGAGGTGAATGTAAACTGACCGTCCAGGTAATACCGTCATCTTTTTTCTCTTCCCCTTTATGCTTGATGTTATCGCCTTTAATATCGATATTAACCGCGTCCTTTGGGAAGAATAATTTGAATTCGGCCACCCCGGCATACTGGACCTGATACTTGATAGTCGCGCTGGTATGGACAAGCGATTCCCCGATGGAAACAAAATGAAATGTTTCGGCCATAACGGTCGGTTTCACTTTCTCCACATTCAGAGTCAACTTCCAGGGCTGTTCAAAGTATTTATAAGCCAGAGTCAGGTCTGAACGGAACATCGGCCGGGGCAGGTCCTTCAGATCGATCTCAGTCAACTTGGAAGTGTTTTTGAGATCGGTCTTGACCCGCAAGGCCGAATCGGCTTTAACAGTCAGGTAACCCTGTTCCTTTTTGATATCCAGTAAACGCAGGGAAGGCATGGTAAAATCTTCCGGCAGTTTTTCCAGCGGCATTTCCGCTTCAATCACTAACCGGTACTTACCCTCGACCCGGCTGGAAAGAGTGACCAGTAAAGTATCATCGGTTTCACTCCGTTTCCAGGTATCGATGTTAGCGCCCTGGACATCAACAATATGCAACTCCCGGGGCAAAGAAAGCTTCAGACTGAAAACCCCCGCCTTGCGGATGTTGTAAAAAATACTTGAAGATAACGAAAGTTTCCGTTCATCCAGATTAATAGCCGTCTGGACTTCGGCCGAAACTTCCGGTTTAATATCGCTGATACTCAAGGTGAGCGTATAAGGATGTCGCAGGTAACGGAAAGCCAGGTCCAGCGGCACGTTCATCCGAGTCGGCGGCGCGCTTTTCCGGAGCGATTTTTTCGGGATACCGGGCTGGTTCGGACGCTGCATGAACGGAAATTCTCTGATGTTTATCTGGCTGATCCCGGCCAGCTGATCGACTTCCGCTTTGATCCCCGGCAGAGCCAAAACGCCCAGATAACCCTGTTCACGTTCGACTTCCAGCACCTGGACCACCGGCAACGGTACGCTTTCTTTGGTATTCCACGATTTTTCGGTTGAGATAAAAAAGCGGTAACTGCCTTCGGCTTTGGATCGCAGGTCAATCGTCAGAATATCATCTTTGACTTGCCAGTTATTGATGTTACGGCCGTCAATATTAATGATCCGGACCCCTTCGGCCAGTTTTATCTTAAAATGAAAGACACCGGCTTCGCGGATGGTGTAATAAATAGTGGTGTCCAACCGGGCGGAATCCTTAGAGACCTTGGCCAGAGTGATCACGTCGGCAAATACTTTCGGCACAATATCATCGGCCCGGAGCATCACCTTAAAAGGACGCTTCAGGTATTTAAACCCCAAGCTGACTCCCTGCGGAATGCGCCGGCGGTCAAACGGCAGATCCTGAACATCAACCTGGGTGATATTTTCCAAGCTGGCCACTTCAACCCGAATACCCTTTTTCGGGATGACCGCGATATAGCCCTTTTCCCGTTCCACGCCGAGCGGTTGGACCCTGGGAGCGGAAAAGACAATCGGGATAGCATCCAATTCTTTTTCGAAAACCAACCGAACGGAAAATGATTTCGTTACTCCGGTTCGGGTCTCCAAAACAAGTTTTTTCTGGCCCGCTTTTTCAACCATGTTCCACTTCTTGACCTCCCCCCCGATGACATCGATCAGACTCAGTTCCGGACTCAAGGCGATCTCGAACTCATTCAACTCGCCCTGCAAAACAGAATAATCCAAAAAAGTATCGATCTTCAAACTACCCTTACTGACCGTATAGATTATTTTCTGCTCGGCGAAATAAGTAGCCGTGATCTGTTTGATGATCTCGTCCGCCGACCAGGAAAGCTTCACGGAATTAACGGTCGGGTTAAAGAGTAAGACTTCAGTAGTTTTTCCCTTCCCCTTCAGCACGCCGAAATTTATTTCCGGGGTAACGGAAACTTTCGCGTCCTTAATGGGGATGATGAACTTGACCGAAGAGTTAACCGCCTGAAGAAAATGGATATCCACCGCGCGCCCTAATTTTTCGCTTCGGATCCGGCTCATGTGTTCAAATTCTATCTGGTACTCACCCTTGGCTCCGACCAAGACGTAGTAAGCGTCCTTTTTCCGGTGGAGAATAACTTCTTTGGCCTTACCACGCCGGATCCGGAAATCGGTCAGGGAAACGGTGGCCGGGAACAGTCGGATGGAATGCCAACCGGACCGGAGGACCGATAAAGAAACCGTGGTTTTGAATTTAGCCAGATCTCCGTCCACCTCAGCCGTGGTATCCATATTCTTTATAACGTAAAGCGGAGCCATTCCCATGGGCGGCGGAATATCCCGGGCCATTAACCCGCCGGGAATAAAAGTCAATGACAAAATAACCAACAACCCGATCAATCCAACCATCTTCACCGAAAACATTCTCTGTCTTAACATAACGCACCTCCTAAAATCTAATCAACAACTTTTAGTTTAGTCGAAACTTTCATCTGATGTAGCTGCGACCTTTACGGTCGCCTTCAGAAGCGGGGGCAAGCCCCGCAGCTACAATGGGTTTAATTAACTAACAACTTTTAATTTCTGGTAAAACAAAATAAGCAATCCGGTGATCACGAACAGAAAGAAACCACCGCTTAATAATATTTGCTGGAATAAGCCGGTCGCGCTGATCTGACCGACGATCAGAATCAAAGTACCCACGGCCCCGCCGATAATAGTCGCATGCAGGTTCTTCCGGCTACCAGCAAAAACCAGACCGGCCAGCACCAGACAGGCCAACAGTTGAAAGAAAAGGACCAGGTTACTGGAAAAACAGCGGAAATTAATCCGACCCGCGTCTTCACCCAGATAACGTGACTCAAAAGCGTAATAATTAGTGCGGTCCAGTGGTAAGGACACGCTGAGCGGTAAAGCCCCGGAAGTCCGGCCCATTGAGGTGCGGGTAAAGATGGCCGCCGGACGCGGGGCATTAAGAACAACCGAATGAGCGGCGGTCACCTTGGTCAGAATACTGGCCTTGCCGGGTTTGTACTTCCCCCCTTCACGCTCGTTTTTCGATTTATCATCCCAATAAACTGGGTCAACCCAGGCTTCGGAACCGATTTTAATTTTACCATTAATATCAAAGTCATACGGATCGGATTGGGGCGTTATTGTTGATTCCGACGTTGGCGCCGGTGGCGGTGGCGGTGGCGGCGGTGGCGGCGTCAGTTTCAGATTAGATTGAGGCGCCTTCGCATTACCGACGTCGGACAGATCATTTCGGTTCCCGCGCGGGCCACCACGCGGACCACCGGCTCCGCCACCCGCGCCGATGCTGTCATAAATACCCGCGCCTTTGAGCGGTTTGTCCGACATAAAATCAAGGCTGTCACCATTTTTGTACCTTTCCTGAGAATATTTCCGGGAGATATTTTTTCCTTGGATCCGACGGCTGTCTTCCCGTACCAGTTGTAATTCATAGGCCTTGTTGGAAAGCTGGTTTAATTCCCGTAAAGAAGGATTGATGTCTTTAGCCTCCTGAAAATCTTCATTATCCGCTCTTTCGTTATATTCACGCATTTCCGCTTGCTTAAAAATAAGTCCCTTTTCATCTTTTTCACCGGAAAATATGCTGTCAAGCTCTCGATTAGAAACAATATCTCTGGGTAACTCCATTTCCAACTGTGATTTTAGCCGCCGGGAATCTAAGTCATCACGATGAATCCGGTCTTCGCTCAGGCTCTCCTCAAACGCGTTAAGATCATCGACCTGAACACCCGGCGAAGGGGCAGACGTCGACGATATCGGCATGTTCATCCTTATAACTTCAAAGCTAGATACGTCTTTCCGACCAACCAGCACCGTTGCACTCAAGGCGATTACCCCACCAACAATGATCATGGCCATGGCCACGTAACCGGCCAGACGCGGAATCGGTCTGAACTGCCAGGCGAGCGCCTTAAACACCATATTAATGAATTTCCAGAATAACCAGAGCAAAACCATGAGCAGTATGAGTCCGAAAATAACCAGGACCGCTTTTTTAAAGATGGGCGGGATAAAATTCCAGACCTTGCTCAGAAAAGAACTTAAATGGATCTTGATCAGGGAAACCAGACTGGGGTAAGTAATATTCGGGTTCTGGTAAACCATGGCCATGTTTCCGCTCTGTTCACCAATATAGTATCCCTGCGGCAGGAACATATGCCAGGTGGCATTTTCTATTTTCAGATCGGTCCCGGGCATGGTCAAGGCGAATTTTTTGGAGAGCCCCATCTTGCTCAGGTCTTGAAGATAAACAATAACCACTGAATTTTCTTTTTTGATCGGCCCTTTTTCCGGCAGGAGCGGAACAAGGATCTCGTTCCCTTTTTTTTGGATCGCTTTGACCGGTTTATCATCAACATAAGCGCCCCAGAAAACCGTCCCTCCCGGCGGCCGGAGAGACAGATGCTGTTTACCGGAATTTTCAATGGTCATGTTCAGGTAAGTAACCATCTCTCCGTTCGGCCGGGTAATGGAAAAAAGGTCGGCCGAAGTCACCCGGGCCAGCAGAAGCGAACCGAGCTGATGCGTCTTGATACTTAATCTAACGAACGGTTCCTGATGCCCATAACTGAGAACATAGACCGGTTGAGCAGGCAGTTTTTTTAAAAAGGAGGCCGGGAGCAGAGAATCGGTCTCGGCTAACGCCTGATTAGTCACGTGCTTACTCTCTAACAAGCTTATCTCACTGCGTGGATCATTGGGCACGCTAACAATAATACCGGACGCCAGTTCCGTATCCACCAATTGTAATGGAGTAAAGGCCAGTTCGGTTAACTTATCAAGCGGTTGTTCATAACTCACAGTTAAGGTATAGCGGCCCTTGATCCTGGAGCCAAGCCGGACTAACCGTTGATCCGCCGGTTGGGTATCGATATGTTTAATATCCCGGCCGGTGATCTCAACATTGACCGCTTCAGCTGGTAATTTTAACCGAAACAAATTGACGCTCCGGTTCTTGATAGTGTAATCAATCTGGTTGATCACCCGGGCCTGCCCCTCCCGAATGATCACCCCGACGTAAACTTTGGCCAGAAGATGGGCCGGGGCAACTTTGACCTTAAGTCTGATCTGCCATTTCTGATCGAGACCGTGAAAGGCCAGTTTAAGTTTCGATCGGCGATTCAGCGGCGAGGGCAACTTGTTAATACTTTCTTCCGTGATACCGCGGATGGCGTCCGGCTCAAGCACGATCTCATCGGAAGCGGCACAGACCAGCCAGTATTGACTCTTACGCAACACGGGTATCTGTAAAGGCGCCAAAGTATAAATCTGATCAGCCAGCGAGATCTTCCTTTCCGCCCGGAGTTGAAGCAGGTGTTCCCCTTTCACGCCTCGCTGAAAAGTGACTTTCAGATTCCGGTTCGCCGGATCAAAAGACCACTCTTTGGTCAGACCGGAAGAAACTTCAAGCGGGGTAACGCCGGCCGGTAGTTGAACATTCAGATTAAAGATCGGGGTCTTCTGAACAATCAGTTTGATCCGGGTCTGATAAATAAAACGGTCTTCCAATGTTTCGATCTGTTCGTAAACAACACCATCAATAATCGGCTTCAGCGGACTGACAATGATCACCGCCTGCCAATTTTTTTGAGTTGATTGAAAAGCCATGACCGGCACCCGGGCTTTCAGCCAAGGACTTAACTGGCCGACATTGATCTGCGACATCCGGGTCAGCCGGCCGGGCTGGACTTCCACGTTATCCACTTTCACCGCCATGAAAGTTTCGCTCTGGAGAACTTCCTCGGACGTAATATTAGTAAACAGGACAGGCGCGTCTTTCGGAATGTTTCTTTCCAATTCCAGATAAAACTCGGACCGACCCAACAGGCGTTTCTTGAAATTTATCTGCAACCGCGTTCCCTGAACACGATAATCCTTTATGTTCTGACCGGTCACGGACAGGACAGAACTATCGACTGGTATTTTTAATTTAATGGCATCCAGGCCTCTTTCACGAATGGTCACCAAAAATTTTCCTTGGGTCATAACCAACTGGGACTTAATGGTATGAACCAGTTCGCTCCGAACGATCAGGGCCGGTTTTTTTGGCTTAGTCTGGACCGTCAACCGCGCGGGCAGTCTTACATACTTATAAGCGATCACGTTCTTGTTCCGGTAAGTCGGCGCGTTGGTCTGCTCCAGATGCTCAACCCGGAGCACGTTCAAGGTCAGACCGGACGACGTCAACACCTGGATCGTCCCGCTCTGGGTCGGACAATCTAAAACTTCCACCGGAGTGAGAGTCAAAGCTTGAACCGAATCCGCCTGGGATTGTTCCAATCGCAGGTTAAACCGGGCGGTCCCCTGAACAACGGGTGATTCCAGATAAACCCGTAAAATTCTGGCCGGACCATTTTCCCGGATGAACCAGCGATCAACATTCCGACCGTTGACCTGGAGCAGAGTCACCCCGGCCGGCAGCTTGACATCAAAAGATTTTAGCGGATGCTGGGAAACGGTAAATTTCAGATCAGCGGAAATCGTCCGCAGGCCTTTTTCGATCTGGATCGCCGAAACAGTGTGCAAAGAAACCGACGGAGCCGGCCGGGCCATCAGTTTTTTCGGGCCCCAGGAAATGATCAGCTCATCCGTGCTGGGCGGGACGATCGTCAAAACGGTTTTTCTTTTCAGGCTTTTCTGCCGCCAGACACTTTGCGGAAAAACGATCACGCCCAGATCAGTTTCCGGGATCATTACTTCCATCCGCGAAAAAGTCGATGGCAGGATCGGTAAAGATATTTTTTTTATTTTTTCCGCGGCGGCGATATCGATGACCATTTGACCTTTGATCTCATATGTCCCTTTTTTCTTGAATAATAGTTTACGAGATCGGTTATCCTGACTGGCGATAACCCGGGACGGTAATTTCTTGAAAATCAGCGGCACCCGTAATGGGACCAGGTTAATCTCGGTCCACTTATCGGTATGAATGATCGCTTTAAATGAAAGCTCGACTTCGGCCCGGTTTTCTTTAATGACCACCTGATAACCGGATCGGTAAATAGTATAATTATCCAGAGAAGTGTCCGCCTTGACCGGCTGGTAATACCCAGCCGCGATCAAAAGGAAAAGAATCAAACAACTGCCGGAAAGCAAAAATCGTTTCATTTTATTATCCCTTTATTTATATTTTTGTAGCTGCGACCCCCGCCTGACGGCGAGGCAGGCAAGCCCCGCAGCTACTGCTTCTTTATTCCCTTCTATCATATTAGACGCAATCAAGCGACAAAAGTTCGAAAAAAATTAATTTTTTTGGAAAATATTTATGTGTATAAAAATCGATCTGGTCGGGCACCCCACTAATAAAAAAAAGCCTACCGGACAATGATCCGATAGGCTTTAAAACAAATCTATTAATCTGCGGCTATTTTTACTTCGCTTCGAATTCAGCGTCGATCACTTCTTCGCCCTCTTTTTTACCTTTGGCCTGTTGTGGCTGTTGCGTACCCGGTCCGGCGGCACCACCCGGCGGTGGTGGCGGCTGCCCACCGGCGGCCGGTTGCTGTTGAGCTGTCTGCTGATAAACCTTCTGGGCGATCTGGTGACTGGCCTGGGTCAACTCATCGATCGCTTTTTTGATCGCCTCAACATCTTCACCCTCTTTGGCCTTTTTCAAAGCTTCAGACGCTTGCTTAACTTTATCTTTTTCGTCCGCCGTGACCTTATCACCCAGATCCTTGATGTTTTTCTCGGTCGCGTGGATGATATGATCGGCCTGGTTACGGGCATCAATCAAACCCCGTTTCTTTTTATCGGCTTCGACGTTTTTTTCCGCGTCCTTGACCATATTCTGGATCTCTTTTTCTTCCAAACCGGAAGACGACTGGATCACGATCGACTGTTTCTTGTTGGTCGCCATGTCTTTAGCCGAAACGTTCAGGATCCCGTTGGCGTCAATATCGAAGGCAACTTCGACCTGAGGAACCCCACGGGGCGCGGTCGGGATACCAGCCAAACGGAACCGGCCGAGCGTCCGGTTATCCGCCGCCATTTCGCGTTCACCCTGAAGCACGTGGATTTCCACCTCGGTCTGGTTATCCGCCGCGGTGGAAAAAGTTTCTTTTTTCGAAGTCGGAATAGTCGTGTTACGCTGAATTAAAGGAGTCCGAACCCCACCAAGGGTTTCGATCCCTAAAGTCAGAGGTGTCACATCTAACAACAGAACATCTTTGACATCTCCGGTCAAAACCGCACCCTGGATCGCCGCGCCGACGGCCACGACTTCATCCGGGTTCACGCTCCGATTCGGTTCTTTCCCGAAAAAGTCTTTCACTAATCGCTGGACCATCGGAATCCGGGTGGAACCACCAACCAACACGATTTCGTCCAGGTCCTGCGGGGTCAGTTTGGCATCAGTGATGGCCTGCTTGCAGGGTTCCAGCGTTGATTTAATCAAATCACCGATCAATTGTTCCAGTTTGGTCCGGGTGATCTTCATCTGCAGATGTTTCGGTCCGGTCTGGTCAGCCGTAACAAACGGCAAGTTGACTTCGGTCTCCAGCGAAGTAGAAAGCTCACACTTGGCTTTTTCGCAGGCTTCTTTCAAGCGCTGAAGAGCCATCTGGTCTTTTTTCAGATCGATCCCGTTCTGTTTTTTAAATTCCTCAGCCACGTAATCAATTAAACGTTCGTCAAAATCATCACCACCCAAATGGGTGTTACCGTTCGTGGAAAGCACTTCAACCACGCCATCGCCCACTTCCAGAATGGACACATCGAAAGTTCCGCCGCCCAGATCATAGACCGCGATCTTTTCGTTCTTTTTCTTATCCAGTCCGTAAGACAGGGCCGCAGCGGTTGGTTCGTTAATGATCCGCTTTACGTTCAGGCCGGCAATGCGCCCGGCATCTTTGGTCGCCTGACGTTGACTGTCGTTAAAATAGGCCGGCACGGTGATGACCGCGTCGGTCACTTTTTCACCCAGATAAGCTTCGGCAGTTTCTTTCAGATTCTGCAGGATCATCGCGGAAATTTCCGGCGGCGTGTAAGTTTTTCCGTGAGCTTCGACTTTAACCATTTCCTGCGCTCCGCCGACGATCTTATAAGGCACGATCTTTTCTTCCTGGGCCACTTCCGAATGCCGACGACCCATGAATCTTTTGATAGAATAAACCGTATTCATCGGGTTAGTCACCGCCTGACGTTTAGCCAACTGACCAACTAATCGTTCGCCCTTCTCCGTAAAAGCCACAACGGAAGGTGTGGTCCGACCGCCTTCCGGGTTAGTGATGACAGTGGTATCGCTTCCTTCCCGAACCGCGACCACGGAAAAAGTTGTGCCCAAATCAATTCCTATTATCTTAGCCATAGTTAACCTCCAATTTTAGAATAATAAAATAGATACTTACTCAACTATATTATAAAGCAAATACCGTGCCAAAGATCTTAATTATACCAATTTACTTAACATCTGTCAAGTAAATAAGTTACATCAACTAAAGCATTAATGTTTTATGAAGGGAATGGCAGAAGCTGTCATATTGACAGGGCTGCATGACAGAATGTAATTACTTCCCGCCCGGGTGTTTTTTGGATGGATGACCAGATTTTCCCGGATGCCCGCTTCCTTTTTTACCCCGTTAGAGATGCTAAAAATTGCTGACAAAAGTATTTCAAACATGACAACTAAACAAACTTTCCTTAACATACACTCAAGACGACGGCCGCCGAAAGGCGGCCTATCTCTAACGGGGTTTACCACCGGGATGTTTTCCTCCCCTACTACCGGGATGCTGCCCGCCCGTCGGGAAACCAACCTCGATATTTTTGGGAGCCGGGAAACGGATATCAGAATCAGCGATCTGCCGGGCCACCCCGAGCACTAACTGACAAACTGCCGCGACCATCTCAGGTTGAACCTTATCGGCGGTATCACCCACCGTATGCTCATCCGCAAAAGGACCGGTATTAAAATCCATCGACGGAATTTTTTTCTGGTGAAAAGAATAATGGTCGCTACCGAACTTGAACACAAAATCAATGTTATCCTTGATGGTCAGGCGAACGGACTTATTAACCTTTTTGATCAATTCGTACAGTTTGGGATTGAATTTCACTCCGATGGCATACATCTGGCCGGACTGGCGAGGCCGACCAATAGCATCCATATTGAGCATGGCCACGGTCCTCTTGACCGGGACCAACGGATTATTGGTATAATAGCGGGACCCGAAAAGCCCCCACTCTTCCGCGCCAAAAGCGACAAAAACAATCGTCCGCCTATGTTTATTTTTTGCCAGGACGCGGGCCAGTTCCAGAATACCAGCTATACCGGACGCGTTATCATTGGCACCGGGAAAAATATCGCCGTCCTTATCCGCACCCAGATGATCATAATGAGCGCCAATAACTAATGTCTCTTGTTTCTCGCCGGGCAAAATACCGATCACATTATTGGTATGAGCGACAGTCTGTTCAGTGATATCGACCTGCAAAGACACCCGGCTGGCACTACCTAATTTCCGGGCCACCGCCGGATTAACGATCAAAACAGCCGGAATGGTAATCGGTTCTTCCGGCGGCGTTACCCGCGACTGACGGGACAGAGTCATTGATTGTTCAGTCAGGTGTTTCAGTTTCGCTTCCGGAGAATTGAGCCGTTTAGTGATCGGGTCCGGTAAAAACTTCTTCCAGACGGCATTAGCGGCAATGAACCGGCCATCAATTTTTTCCCTGGAAACAATGATCACCCCGCTCGCCCCGTGACGCTGGGCATTAAGAATTTTATAAGTCAGGTCACGATAGTTATATTTTGTTTCTTTTTGCTCCTTTTTAAACCGCGACGGCTGACCAACCAGAATTACCACCACTTTCTGAATATCCTTTTTCCGCCCATAATCATCATATTTATATTCCGGCGCGCTGATACCGTAACTGACCGATAAAGGATAAGACGAATTGACTAATTTTCCGTTAGCCGAAACATTTAATGGTAAAAAGTCCCGGCCGAGTTCGAGGGATTCGTCGTTCAGAGCCAAAGAGTTTTTCGGACCCAGTTTTTGGATCTTAATATCAAAGGGTTGCAGGTAATTCTGCCCAACGCCAGGTTTTAATCCAATATTCTTGAATTTAGTAGCAATGTACTGCGCGGCCTGACGCCCGCCGGGGGAATAAGGCTTCCGTCCTTTCAGGGCCGGATCGGCCAGAAAATCAATATGGGCTTGCAGGTTAGCCACCTGAATATCGGATGACAATTGATCCGGCGGCGGAGTTTGTTGGTCCGGTTTGACCGGCCCTGATGTCGGCGTGCAAGAAACGACCAGCAAATAAAACAATAACCAGGTAAAAATTAAATTTTTGCGCACAACAACCCTCTTTTAACAAATAGTTTATTTAAAATAATGCTCCAGGCTATTAACCGGTTCAGCAAAATTACCCTCTTCGATTTTGCGTCCGCTCTTAAAAACGAAATAATTCTTCCAGCCGTAGAAAAAAAGTAACCGAGCGGGACGCTGCATAGCTTCAGTTGATAATCCCACAAAAACAGTGCAATACTTTTCCGGATTATACGGATTCCGAACCGAAGCCATGACGGCAAATTCCGGCTGGTCATAATTTTTCTCGCCGATAGCAAAACCGTCCGGATCGAGCCTTAACCCGGACGGAGTTAATTTTTCTGATTTTATTTTGGCCGCGACTTTGTTAATCCCCGGACCGCCCAGGATAAACAAAGAATAATTTTTCAGATCCCGGCCGGTCACTTCGTAATCGGTCTTGGCGATGGCTTTCCGCATCCCAACGACCCGGCGACCGATCCCCTGATAGATCTTTTTTTCATCCGCCGTGCCACCGCCGGGAAAAACAACCAGAACTTTTCCGGAATTAATGGTCGCGTTCAGGCACGGCACCAATTCGGCATTATTCAACCGCCGGAAGGTATGCGAATCAGGGTCCACAGCCAAATGTTTCGGTTTAGCCGACAAAGAGATATTAATTTTTTCAGCCGAAGAGTTAACCTCGACCACTTGATCAACCACTCCACTAACGGTTTCGATCCGAACCGGCAGAAAAAGCCGGTAAGGGCTTTTGGTTTTTTGCCTGACATTCAGGACCAAATCGTATTTATTTTCTTTTTGTTTATATTTTACATTCGTCAGTTTCAATTCCGGCGCTCCGCTACCCGACTCGTCCGGGCCGGGCCGGTCGATCCATTGCCTGGTAAACCAGTCAAGTTTTTGCCCATCGGTCGATTCAAAGGCCTTTTGAAAATCTGACCAAGTCGCCCTCTGAGCGCCCCTGGTCTGAAGAACCTGCCGGCAAGCCGTAAAAAAATTATCATCGCCGATTAACTGACGCATCATATGAAAAACCATCATGAGTTTACCGTAACCGATCTGTTCATCCGATTCATTCCGTTTACCGCGGAACCTTCTGATAGCGTGTTCGTTTTTACCATTAACATAAGTTGAGTATTTCGTGTTATTATAACGCCGATAGTCCGCGGCCTCTTTTTTACCTTTTGTCACTTCGACATAATAATAATTAGACAAATAAGTCGTGATCCCTTCACACCAGTTAAAATCGCGGTCATCGACATAAACGTAGTTCCCCCACCAGCAATGAAGGATCTCGTGTCCCAGCCCGCTTTCTTCCAGATGCTTCCGCATGATGACCATGGGACCCATTAAAGTGTAAGACGGCATACCGTACCCGGTTTCATAGAAATTTTCAACGACGGAAAAAGATTTATAGGGGTAAGGCGACAGCAGATCAGAGTAGAATTTCAGGAATTTTTTGGACGCGTCCAGATGTTCTTGGGCGGAATGCTGATTGCGTCGGGAAAAATAAGTGGCCACCCGAATGCCGTCAATTTTATCTTCGGTCACGATATACTGACCACCGACCAGGGTCAGGGAATCAGCCGGGACGCGGCTGGACCAGGTGGTCCGACGCTGACCGTTAGCCACGGTATTTTCGATCAACTCATCCTGCCCGACAATGTGCCATTTTTCCGGTGTTAGGGTCGTTACCGTATAAAGCGGCATGGAATTCGGCACGGTCGGATGCCAGAACGTACCACCGTGCAGATAGATACCTTCTTCTCCGATAATCCCACGGCTAGAACCGCCGCGGACGAAACGCAAAGTCTTTTCCTGCCGAAGCGGGTCGTAGATCTGACCGTCGTATTTAACTCTTAATTCCAGAAAGTTATTTTCGATCAATACTTTCCGGATATCAATACGCAGGCACTTAATATAGCCTCTCAACCCCGGTTCTTCCTTCAACCATCTTTGACATTGCTGAAATGGCAACGACCGCTCGGATGATCCGGATAAATCAACGGATTTGATGTTTAATTTATCATTACAAAGTAAATGCAGCTCTGTAATGTTCGGGTTTGATAATTTGAGCTCTAAGATATCGGTGGCGTTCAGATAATGTTTCGTTGGATCCAATTGTAGAGTGAGGTCATGACTCTGAATATGATAAGTCCAGTTATGCTTAGATTGAAGCGGTGTTTTATTTGGTTGAGTGGTTGCCGGCACGCTGGTTTGACAACCGTTTAGGATTACAATAATAATAAATAGTAAGAATAAATTACAATCTCTTAGCATCTTTCAGCCTAATTACCTTACTCCGGGATCCTTCTCCGCCAACGGCGGATCAGGACGTAAAGTCCCGTTGGGACAATCACGTAAAGACCGCGTGGTCGCGGTCACGTGACTTTACGCGGCGTCCCTCTACGGAATGATCCCTCATCACGATAAAAATTTACCGAGGGATCAGTTATGCCCACCACCCAGAAACAAATAGATCGTAGCCAGAGACCCGAAAAAAGCGAGCCAGGCAAAGGCTTTCCGGCCGATCACATTTTTACCTTTGGTCACGCCCTTGATCAATAAGAGAATAGCCACCCAGTAAATAAAAATCAAGAGGCTCTTATTGTCTACATCGTTCGGATCCCAGACAATCGGCACCCCTGTCCAGGGCAAACCGTAGGCTTTGTAAGCCACCCAGCAACCGATCGGAAAGCTGGTCAGGAAGAAAAAGATGTTTGCCCAGATAACATTGGAGATAGTCTTGCTGATCGGGAAATTACCCCCGCTGGCCAGATGCATCAAGGTGTAATAAATAGCGTGGAAAAAAAACAGGACCACTAAGGCGATCAAAGCAATATGGAGAACGGTAATGATCGTATCACCCTTGCCCCGGTAAGTGATAGTCTTCAAATCATCCGCGGGGGCTTTTTCCGGATAGGTAAAAACATTTCCTTTTTCGTCGATCAGGCCGAAGTAATAATAATATTGTTCAGCCATTTTAAGTGGACGCAGTTTGGCCACGTAGTAACCGGTATCTCCGGCTGGAAGCATCTCGACCTCATTAAATTCTTTTTTCGGCGGATCAATTTTATGCACCAGGACCGGATAGGCTTCTTCTTTATTAAGCGAATAATAAAAAAGTTTTACCTGGCGAGGTTTATTTTCCGAGGCGATCAGCAGCGGGAGCCTGACGGGCTGGCCTTCGTTCTTCTCGCCACGAATAGAAAATTCGATCTCATACGGACCGACTTTTTTTACTTTGTGCTTACCGGTCGCCGCGGACAAAGCACCGAAGGAATATATCAGCCCAACCAGCAATCCGAAAAAGATCGTCACATACAACGGCCAGCGGGGCAGGCCTTTTTTTTCGACTGTTTCTGTCATATTCATACGTCCTTTCAGAACAAATAATTAAATATCACCATGGGGAATGGCAAACCGGACAACCATAGTAAGCACTCCGCCTAAAATAACCAACCAGGCAAAAGTGTTAGCGCTGACGAGATTTTTTTCTTCATCCTTCTTTAAGATCGTCCCTTTGACCAATATAATCATGGCCAGCCAGTAAAGAAAGTTAAAAAGGGTTTTGGTGTCAGTCATGTCCCATCCCAACGGGAACCCGGTCCAAAGGGTACCGTATTTTTCATATTCGACCCACATCCCCAACGGAAAAGCGGAAACACCGTAGCACAAAGTTCCCCAGAAAATACTGGAGACCATTCTGCTAAAGTCGGCCGCTTTTTTATTCCAAACGTAATTAAAGGCGTAATAAAAAGCGTGAATCAAGAACATCAAAGCGACCATCATCAGAAGAATATGGACCAGCAAACCCCATTTATTGGGATCCTGCTTATAACTAACGTGATAAAATGATTTTTTATCCAGTGCGTTTTCGGGCAGAATAATACTTTTGCCGTTACTGTCGGTTACCTCCAAAAAGTAATAATACTTGGTGTTTTTTTCGCGCGGTGGAAGCACCCCGGCATAAAAACCGCCCCGGGCAGTTGTTTGCATTGGATCGACCTGAAAATCTTCTTTTTTAACATCGGGATATTTGGCTTTCAGGTCCTCGCTTTTCATCCAGTAAACCTTCACCCCGCCTTCCGGGATCTGGATTTTCTTTGGAGGAAAAACAGCTGAAGAAACTGTCAGGTAAAATTTATGCTGATAAGTAACATCTTCTTCCTTTTGCTGTTTGTAAACCACGCGAATATCATCTTTGACGATAATCGTCGGCATGGATTTGACGAAAAACGCATTCCAGATAGCCACGCAAAGTAGAATGCTCATGATACTGACAAAAATATACATCGGCACTTTGGACTCTTTCATTCCTTTTTTCCTTTCATAAGTAAGTATTTTATTAATAATCATCATAATACCACCGAGGGTGGCGATCCCGATCCCCGACCAGCGGAAGAGAACCATCTGACCAACATCAGTCGTTATGCTTTTGGCGGTATAAAAAGTGATCAGACAAAGGAACCCGGCCACCAGGACCAACCGATAAACCTGTCCTTTTTTCTTATAGGTCCACCCGAAAACCAACGCGTGAATTACAAATATAACAACCAATATAAGATGTTTATGTGGCATGACTTTTTCTCAGTTGATAAGTTTATAATATTACAAGTTGATACAGAATAACAAAAACTTATTAACTTATCAACGTATTTACTTATCACCTTTGTCCAAAACAAACTTATAGCCATACACCCAATTGCCGTTCTCTTCCCGTTTGTGTTTCCGGAAAACCATCTTGACCCGCACGCCTTCTTTGACATCTTCCGGCGCGGCGTCGACCACTTCGGAAATAATGTTGATCCCGTCATCAAGTTTGATCATGCAGATCTTCCGGGGCGAAAGCTCTCCGTAACCCATACAGGGATAACCCATCACCTCGATCTGGACAGTGGTAACCACGCCTTTATCGGCGCATTCAAACGGTTCCATGTCGTAGGCGTAACACTTGGGACAGGGCAACCCCACCCGTGGGGGAAACCACTTCTCGCCGCATTTTTTACATTTGGTCCCCTGCATCCGGTATCGTCCATGACGCTCCCGCCATGTTTTTAAGGTAGCGTAACTTTCTAAACGGGGAACTAATTCCGGAAATTCGTTCATTATAAATTTACTCCTTTTAAAATTGACGTGGTTAAATCCGTATTTATATATCTATGATCTCGACTAGCCTTTTTTCAGAACACCGACCACTTCCAGTGAATGGTGCGTCCCGTAGGCCTGGGCCACGGTAACTTTCGGATCCTTCACCTGACGATCACCCGCCTGACCCAGCAACTGCACCCAGTTCTCATATACTTTGGACTGAAAATCTCCACCGGCACTGGAGTGAGCAAAAGCGATAGCGCCACCATCGGTATTGGTCGGACATTTACCATCAATCGCCGTTTCACCGGCCAGAGTAAACTTTCCGCCTTCACCGGGCTTGGCGATCCCCAACCATTCCAGTTCCATCATCCCGTCAAAAGTACTGAGATCATGAACTTGGGCAATATCGATATCTTTTACTTCCACCCCGGCAATTTCGTAGGCCTCCTTCGCCGCCAGGGTCAGGGACGGCTGTTCAGCCATATCGTATTTCCCGAAAATACCTTTAGCATCATTGAAATTGTAATGGTTACCGATATAAACCGGCCGGTGCCGGTAAGAAACGTTGAGATAAATTGGCGGCAAATCAAGCTTTTCCGCCACCTCTTCGGTAACCATAATCAAACAGGTGGCCATGTTCCGACCAGTGGCTGACCTCATTCGGTAACCGGCCGGGCTCTGCTCCATCAATTCTTCATCGGTTGGTAACGGACCGGAATTATGCAAAGCCATCTTGTTCCGACGGGCATACCAGTGACATTGATAAGCCCACTTGGCGGCCGGGGTATCATCGTATTTATATTTCTGTTTATACCATTCGCTACGCAGATGACCGTAATTTTCGTGGGTGAACCCGAGCATATAATCATAATCGCACCAGTTCCCGATCGGCCCCATGGCATCACGGAAATCAAAATTATCCGGTTTGCTGATACCTAAAACCATACCGATCTTATGCCGGCCGGTGGCCAGGTAATTCCAGATAATATCGGCGCAGATCCCCCCGGCCGGGCAGGCCTGGGAAATCGAGATAAACGGAATAGGGGTCATAGCCAGCGCGTCGGTCACCACGGACCCCAGCGCGCCTTCGGTGATGTTACGTTCGTTATAAGATATAGCCCCGATCTCGATATCTTTTGTGGTCAGCCTGGCTTTTTCCAACGCCTCTTTGGTTACCCGGGACAGGAATTCCCGGTAAGAAACCCCTAAAACGGCCCGTTCCGGTT
>DAOWBV010000117.1 GCA_030633885.1 Planctomycetota bacterium | reverse complement strand
TTTGGTCCAATTACTTCGTTGCTCACAACCGACCGGCCAGGGATTACCGTTAGTCTCCATGTTCTTGAACATATTGGTTACTTCCGTTGGGAACTTACTTTCGGAGAGAACCAGGTAACGGCGTAATTCCATGATTTTATCCATCTGTTCGATCAGGACCGGGCATTGGTCCGAACAATTATGGCAAGTAGTACAGGCCCAGATCGTATCGTCTGAAATAACCGTTCCGGCCAGGTATTCGGGATGAGCTGAACCGGTTGATTTCTCGTTGGGTTTTCCGTGCTGAAGTTTCCGGCCTTCTTTGAATAAATGATTTTTTAAGTCCAGGATAAGTTTTTTCGGTGATAACGGTTTTTCGCTCACATGGGTTGGGCAGTTCGTCTGGCAACGGCCGCACTGGGTACAGGCATCCAGGTCCAGCAGATCCTTCCAGGTGAAATCCTTAAGCGTGTTCACCCCGAAAGATTCCGCGTTCTCGATATCAATTTTAGGCAGGTTACCTTTATGTTCGTCTTTACTGAAAAATATATTCAGAGGCGAGCTGAATATGTGCCAGAGCTTGGAAAAAGGAATGTAAGCGATAAAGCCTACTACCAAGGTGGAATGGACAAACCAGATGATCGTGTGTAGTTCTTTGACTGCTGAGTCGGTCAAGTTCATTCCCCGAAGCAGCCAGGCAGTGAATGTTCCGGCCGGCGAGTAGATCATCCACTCCGGGTTTGTGTTTAATTCAGTCATGTTTATCCGGAATCCTTCCATCAGGAAGCCGGTGATGAGGATGACCATTATCAGGGCGAGGCTGACTAAGTCATCAAATGTGTTGTCCAGATCCTTTGATCTGATGACATAACGGCGGATAAAGGCCAGGACTAATCCCAGGATAACGGCTAATCCGGCCAAGTCCATAATGACCGAAAAATACTCATAGAAAGGACCGTGCAGGAACTTTATGCCCAGGTCGGCTTCGACTAGGACCAGCAGGGTGCCGACATAAAGGGTCGCGAAGCCGAAAAAGATCAGTCCGTGGATCAGGCCGCCGGGAAACCGGCGCAGGACCCCGCGTTGCAGGATAACATAAACAAAGAATTTCCAGATCCGCTGCGGGTAATTATTAAAGCGGTGAGCCGGTTGCCCCAGCCGCCAGAGGCGGTAGTGTTTGTATACCCCAAAGAGGAATATCGCCGAAGCGACGAAGAAGATGGCGTAGTGAATGATGACTAAGATCGAGGGAATGTTCCAATAAATTTCACGCGTAACTTCTGATGATCCCATATTATATTCTTGTAATTTTCTTCACAAAGCTGTTTCTGGTAACAGCGCGGTTTTTTCTAAAGAGGAATTATCTTATATTATCAAGCATTAGCGGTAGCGTCAAGAAAAAGAGAATTTGACTTTTAGATTTATTTTGCTATATTTTACGGTATGAATTATAAATACGCTGTTCTCGGAGCCGGGCGTCAGGGGATTGCCGCCGCTTATGACCTGGCCAAGTTCGGCCAGGCCGAAGAAATACTTTTGGTTGATATCAATCCGGATCTCGCCCGAATCGGCGCGGAACGGGTTAACAAACTTATTGGCAAACAGATCGTCACCGACGTGGAAGTTGATATCAGTGATACGGAAGAAGTGAGCTCTGTTTTGGAAGGCGTTGCTTCTTTTATAAGCGCCGCCCACTATTCTTTCAACCCCTTGCTGACCGAAATCGCTATTAGGATCAGGTCCAATATGTGTGATCTGGGCGGCGAGACGAATATTGTGCGGGAACAGATGAAAAAAAATGAGGAGGCCAAAGCAGCCGGGATTAGTATTGTCCCTGATTGCGGGATGGGGCCGGGCATGAACATTTCTCTGGCGACTTACGCTATGTCGCTGCTCGATAAACCGCGTGAGGTTTCTATCTGGGACGGCGGTTTGCCGCAGAAACCCAACAACCCGCCCTGGAATTATTTATTGACGTTTAACTTTGACGGATTGATCAATGAATACGAAGGTCACGCCTATTTCCTGCGTGACGGGCAGATAGTTAAAGTGCCCTGTTTTGATGGGTTCGAAGAACTGGATTTCCCTTCACCTTTAGGTCGTCTGGAAGCGGCCGTCACTTCCGGTGGTCTTTCCACCGCGCCCTGGACTTTTGAAGGTCAACTTGACAGTCTCGAAAATAAAACCCTGCGTTATCCCGGTCACTGGGACCAGTTCAAGGCCTTTGCCCAGCTCGGGTTATTCGGGCAGGATCCGATCAAGGTCGGCGATGCCAAGATTGTCCCGCGTGATGTTTTTAGTACTATGATTGAACCCAAGATTACTCAGCCGGAGATCCGCGATGTGGGGATCATCCGGGTGCGGTGCGTCGGCGAAAAGGGCGGAGATAAGATGGAAGCGATCGTGGAACTGGTCGATTATTACGATGAAAAAACCGGTTTTACGGCCATGCAGCGCTTGACCGGTTGGCACGCTTCGATCGTCGCTATTTTAGCCGCTCAGGAGCGTATTCGCCGGGGTGTCATCCCGGTTGAACTGGCCGTGCCCGGTTCGGTGATCGTCGAAGAGGCCGCCCGTCGGGGTTTTTCCATCCAGAAACGCATCAATCCGTTGAAGTAAAGACCCCCGTTATTCACCTTCAAATTTTCATTTTTCTTTACCATATAGTTATCCTCTGGTAAAATATAATTCGTGTTTATTCGTGGTTAAATTAAAAGGGACAAAATGATCACCATCAATTTTAACAACGTTCTTTCCGGTCGGGTTGGTCAAAAACACGGCTTGACCAGGTCAAAATTAAATCAGGTTATCAAAAAGCACGCCCATATCTGCCGGCAAATTCAAAAAGAACGTCAGGTCGGTCAATTACCATTTATGGACCTGCCGTATCAGAGTGTCAATGCCATCTGGAAGCTGGCCCGGCAGAAGGCCAGGAGATATGAAAACTTTGTGTTATTAGGGATCGGCGGTTCGGCTCTCGGACCGATCGCTTTGCACCGGTCTTTAAATCATCCATTCCATAATGTTTTGGATCGGCGCCAACGTAAAAACTGGCCTCGTTTGTTTATTCTGGATAATGTTGACCCGGAAGAGATCAACGCGCTTTTTAAGTTGATTGATCCGAAAAAAACCATTTTTAACGTCATTACCAAGTCCGGAACAACCGCCGAACCGGTTTCCTGCTTTATGCTGGCTTTGAGCATCTTGAAGAGAAAGTTAGGTGCCCGTTATAAGAATAACCTGATCGTGACCACCGATCCGAAAAAAGGTTTCCTGCGCCGGATGGTCGAGCAGGAAAAACTTGTATCTTTCGAAGTCCCGCCCGGGGTGGGTGGTCGCTATTCTGTCCTGAGCCCGGTCGGGCTGGTCCCGGCCGCTTTTACCGGTATTGATATTAAAAAAGTGCTTGCCGGCGCGGCGAAAATGGACCGATTGTGTCAAAGAGCCAAACCGGGTAAAAATCCGGCCTATGTTTCTTCAGTGATCAATTTCTTGTTTGATCATAAAAAAAACAAGAACATGCTGGTCATGATGCCTTATTCTTCGGCGTTAAAAGATATGGCTGATTGGTTTCGCCAGCTCTGGGCCGAAAGTCTGGGTAAAAAATACAACGTAAAAGGACGGAAAGTTTTTACCGGTTCCACGCCGCTGAAAGCACTGGGGGTGACCGATCAGCATTCGCAGGTCCAGCTGTATAACGAAGGCCCGAACGATAAACTGATCGTTTTTATCGAGCCCGGTAAATATCGGACTAAATTAACCATCCCGTCTCTTTTTAAAAATGTCCCTGAAGCCGGTTTCCTGGCCGGGAAAACTTTTAATCAATTGATCCGGGCCGAGAAAAAGGGGACGGAGATCGCCTTGACTGATAATCAGCGTCCGAATTACACTATTAAACTGCCGAATATTTCACCCGAAAGTGTCGGCGCTTTATTTTATTTTCTGGAACTTCAAACCGCTTACGCCGGTAAATTATATAACGTTAATGCTTTTGATCAGCCCGGCGTCGAAGCGGGCAAGATCGCGACTCTTAAATTAATGGGCAAAAAAATGTAAGGGAGAAGATATGAAGAAAGTAGTTATTACTCACGCGAAGCGGACCCCCATCGGGGCTTTCCTGGGCGAATTTGCTGATACCACCGCTGTTGACCTGGGTGTGGCGGCCACCAAAGCCTTGCTGGCCGAATCTAAACTCGATCCGAAACTGGTTGACGAACTTATTTTCGGTAACGCCCGTCAGGCCGGCAACCGGCCTAATCCCGGACGCCAAATCTCATTTTTTTCCGGTATCCCGCAGGAAACACCGGCTTATACCGTTAACAAGGCCTGCGGTTCCGGATTAAAATCGATCATTCATGGTTATCAGGCGATCGTTCTGGGCGATGCGAATATCATTGTTGCCGGCGGTACGGAAAACATGACCCGGGTGCCTTTTATGCTTGATCAGGCCCGATTGGGTTATCGAATTGGACATGCCAAAATGCTCGATGGTATGTATCATGATGGCTTATTATGTCCTTTGTGTGATGTAGTCATGGGGCAAACGGCTGAAAATCTGGCCGTAAAATATAAGATCAGTCGTGAGGAACAGGACGAATACGCCATGAAGAGTCAGCATAAATGTGAAACGGCGCTCAAGGAAAATAAATTCAAAGAGGAAATAATACCGGTCGAGGTAAAAAAAAGAAAGAAAACTATCGTTATTGAAAAAGACGCTCATCCCCGGGCGGGTGTCAAGGTGGAATCCCTGGCTAAATTGCCGACGGTGTTTAAGAAAAAAGAAGATGGTGGTACGGTTACGCCCGCTAATGCTTGCGGGATCACCGACGGCGCCGCGGCCGTTTTGTTGATGTCAGAAGAAAAAGCCAAAGAATTGGGTTATACCCCTATGGCTTACGTGGGGGATTATACCTCAGTTGGAGTTGACCCGGCCTATATGGGGATCGCCCCTGTCCCGGCCATCCAAAAACTGCTGAAAAAAACCAAGCTGAAGCTGTCTGATTTTGATCTGATCGAACTCAACGAAGCCTTTGCTGTTCAGGTGATCGCCGCCGAGAAGGAACTTCATTTTAATATGGATAAAATGAACGTCAATGGCGGGGCGATCGCGTTGGGGCATCCGATCGGTTGCACCGGTACCCGGATTGTGGTGACGCTTCTGCACGAAATGGTCAAGCGCGATTCCAAGAACGGGCTGGCTACCCTCTGTATGAGCGGTGGCATGGGCATGGCAGTAAATTTTACGAGGTAAAATTTACGTAAGTAAATCGGTAGCCGCAGGCTTCAGCCTGCGCTAAAATAATTTGCAGCTACGACTCTGCCTGTCGCAGGTAGGGATCCCGCCGAACGTCAGGAATGTTCGTTGATATCAACCGGATGATTTTTTAGATGGTAAAAAAACGCTTTATTATTCACGTCGATATGGATGCTTTTTTTGCGGCCATTGAACAGCGGGACAATCCTGCCTGGCGCGGACAGCCCGTGGTGGTCGGGGCTGATCCCAAAGGCGGCCGTGGCCGGGGCGTGGTTTCGGCCGCTTCCTATGAAGCGCGGAAGTTCGGGATCCATTCCGCTTTGCCGATCTCGATCGCTTACCGGAAATGTCCGAAGGCGATATTTCGGCCGGTCGATATGGCTAAATACAGTCAGGTTTCCCGCCAGCTTCACGGTATTTTATATAATTTTACGCCGGAAATAGAGCCAGTCAGTATTGACGAGGCCTTTTTGGATATTAGCGGCAGTTACCAGCTTTTCGGTACGCCGCGTCAGACTTGCGTCTTGATAAAAAAACGGATCAAAGAAGAAATCGATTTGATCGCTTCGGTTGGACTGGCTCCGGTAAAAATGGTGGCTAAGATCGCTTCTGATTTCGGAAAACCGGATGGTTTGGTCGAGGTGACGAAAGAAAAACTGTTCGATTTTCTCTGGCCGCTGGAGATAAGTAAACTCTGGGGTGTCGGCGTCAAGACCCGGCAATCCTTAAACGAGATGGGGATTTGGACTGTTGGCCAGCTGGCGAAAAAAGATGTGAAGGCATTAAAAAAAATCTTCGGGGCTAACGGCGAACATTTATGGTCTCTGGCAAATGGGATTGATGAACGTGACGTTGAAACCGAGACCGGGGCGAAATCGATCAGTAACGAAACCACTTTCGGGAAAGACACGGCTGATCAGGATGAGATCGACAGTTCTTTGATGTGGCTTTGCGAAAAGGTTTCCGGACGTCTGCGTCAGGCCGGGTTAAAAGGGCGAACGATCACCTTAAAGATTCGGGTAACGGGTTTTCAAACTTATACTCGGGCGATAACGGTTCCGGAGCCGACTAATTTTGTTGATGTGCTTTATCAACAGATACAGAAACTCTATAAAAATTTTAAGGTCAGGAAAAAAGTACGTCTGGTGGGAGTTAAAGTCTCGAATTTTGACCTGGCCGGATTCCAAAGTGATCTTTTTCAACAGCCGACCGATCAGAAAAGAGAAAAAATCCACCGGGCCGTGGACGCCATCAAGAAAAAATTCGGTGAGGAATCTGTTCATCGGGGAAGAGTGGTTAAATAAACAATGATGCGAGGTAAAGGTTATGAGGCCGGTTTGGTGGACAGGTAAA
>DAOWBV010000114.1 GCA_030633885.1 Planctomycetota bacterium | reverse complement strand
TTTTGAACACGTCAAAGAAATAAGGATCCAAACAATTCTACTATATAGGTATTTGTATTTGACATAATCAGTAAATATATAGATCATGTGTGCATAAACATGAACCGGGGAAAACATTCAAGAGGTATTTGAATATGAGAACGAGTGGTGCATCACTAATTAAACTATTAAAGATGTTACCCGGAAGTTCTAACGTTCGACAAAACAAGAAGATAGGGCAAGGTCGAGGCAGACCCACCCGATATTCCGTTCGTTCGATAACGGCCGTTTGGTTCATTATGATGTTCAAGCAGATAAGGACTTTCAAAGGGGTGCATAAATTTTTAAGGGAAAACCCGGGTATCCGGAAATATTGCGGTTTCGACCGTTTGCCGGACCGGGTTACCCTGAGCCGACGATTAAAAACATTATTTAGTGAATTTTTGAACGGTCAATCGTATAACTGGAAAAATAAATTCATCCTGGATAAAAAATAAACAGCTTGACTTTGATCGGGGGAAAACATTGAGTCTTTTTGATAAATGTAAAAATTACACGCGGGTCACGGAAACCAAAGAAGCCGGTTATTACCCTTATTTTAAGCCCATCCAGTCCGGCGCCAACACGACCGTTAAGATCTACGGCCGTGAAATGATCATGATCGGCTCCAATAATTACCTTGGTTTAACCCAGCATCCTAAAGTCAAGGAAGCATCCATTAAAGCCGTTGAAAAGTACGGTAGCGGTTGCACCGGCTCCCGCTTTCTTAACGGCACATTGGATATCCACGAAGAACTGGAATCAAAACTGGCCCATTTTATGAAAAAGGAAAGCTGTCTGGTCGTCAGTACTGGCTTCCAAACTAATCAAGCCGTTATTTCCACCGTGGTCGGCAAAGACGACGTGATCATCATTGACCGTTCCAATCATGCCAGCATTATTGACGGCTGTCGTCTTTCTTTCGGTCGGACACTCAAATACAAACATAACGACATGGCTGACTTGGAACGCATCTTATCCCGACTGGACAACCCTTCAAAAGCCCTAATCATAGTGGACGGTGTCTTCAGCATGGAAGGGAACCTGGCCAATCTACCGGAAATAGTCAAATTAAAGAAAAAATTCGGTGCCCGGCTAATGGTGGATGACGCGCACGGAATCGGCGTCATGGGTCACAACGGCCGGGGAACCGCTGAACACTTCGGCGTCGAAAACGAAACAGATATAATCATGGGGACTTTCAGTAAATCTTTTGCTTCTTTAGGCGGTTTTGTCGTGGCCACGGAAAGCGTTATTAATTATATTAAGCACAATGCCCGGGCTTTGATGTTCAGTGCCAGCCCCCCACCGGCCGCGGTCGCCACCGTTCTGGCCGCCCTGGAAATCATGGGCCAAGAACCGGAACGCCGCGACCGACTCCGGGCCATCACAAAAAAAATGCTGACTGCTTTCAAAGCAATGGGATTTGACACCGGAGAAACCCAAACCCCTATTATTCCTATCGTGACCGGTGAATTACCAACGACTTTTGAATTCTGGAAGCGCTTATTTAGTAACGGCGTTTTTACCAACCCGGTCGTCGCTCCGGCTGTCCCGCCCAACCGTTCGATGATCCGCACCAGTTACATGGCCACTCACCAGGACAAAGAACTGAACAAAGTACTGGAAATATTCCGGAAAGTCGGAAAAGAAATGGGACTGATCAACTGATCCGGACGCACGAAATCAACCATATGAATTTGAAAATCATTGAAGTCAAGAACCGTCAGGCAAAAAAAGACTTCATCACCCTTCCCTGGCATATTTATCAAGACAATCCCTACTGGGTTCCGCCGATCATCTCGGAAGAATGGAAATTCCTGGATCCCAAAGTCAATCCGTTTTTCAAGCACTCGGAAGTAGTTCTTTTTCTGGCCTACAATGAAACCAATCAACCGGTCGGACGGATCGCGGCGATCATCAACCGTAACCACATAAAATTTCACCAGGAACAAATAGGTTTTTTCGGGCTGTTCGAATCGATTAATTCACCGGAGGTCGCCAGACTTCTCTTGGAAACTGCCCGCAATTATCTTAAATCAAAAGGGATGTCCGCCATGCGGGGCCCGATGAATTTTTCCGTCAACGATACCTGCGGATTGCTGATCGAAGGATTCGATGACCCGCCCACATTCCTCATGCCTTACAACCTGACTTATTACCCGGACCTGCTGACAACCAACGGATTGTCCAAAATAAAAGATTTGTACGCTTATCTTTTTATCCCGGCCGTTGAATGGCCGAAAAAAATTAGTCGCATCGCACAGAGGATCAGATCAAGAAAGGATATTGTTATCAGGTCAGCTGATATAAAAAACATGGATCGGGAAGTTAAGATCATCCAGAAAATATACAACCAGGCCTGGCAGGGCAACTGGGGCGCCATCCCCATGACCAATGAAGAAATCAAGCATATGGCTTCGGAATTAAAACATCTTCTGATCCCGGAACTTCTTTTGATCGCTGAAGTCAACGGGCAACCAGTCGGATTTTCTTTGACCCTGCCGGATTACAATCAAGCCATAAAAAAGATCAACGGCCGGCTCTGGCCGTTTGGTATTTTCCGTTTACTGGCCGCCAGGCGTAAAATCAACAAAGGCCGGATGTTAACAATGGGTATTGCGAAAGAATATCAAAGGCGTGGTATTGATGTTATTTTCTACATTGAAACTACCAAAAACGCGCTGAAACTAGGTTATCAAGAAGCGGAATTGTCCTGGGTGCTGGAGGATAATAATCTCATGAACCGAACCATCCAATTACTGGGAGCACGCCTCTACAAAAAGTACCGAATCTACGAAATGAAGATATAGCGCCTCTACCGGTAGACTTCAACGCCTTCTTTGACACTCAAAATAAGACGTTCGTTTTTTATCTGGAAATAGCAACGATCAGGATCAGTAAAATAATACTTAAAAGCTACGTCCCAAACTCGCTTCCCGTGATTTTTCCCAACCACGACAAGTGTTGCTTTTGAGCGATCGGCCCGGTTATGATTAGTCATCAGGCAATATTCATCATTGAAATCAACATCTTCAATATAATAAGAATCATCCATCGGCGTTTTCCACATTATCCTGTCTTTTTGACTATCATAAGCCAGGAGAAATGAAGAAAAACGCGGCGGAGGCTGGCTCTTAGGTAAAAAAACACTCGCTAACCAGAAGTAAATTCGTCCGTTCGAATCACACAATGTCTTAATCATTGACCGCCGAGCATTCACTTTGATTTGGGATCTAACTTTCTTAGGTAAGACCTTGAACGACTGACGAGTCAGATCAAACAAAATCGGCGATTCCGATAACCCGCTGACACAAACAAAATTATCAGCCAATGAAATCCAGGGATTAGGAACGGAATTTGGCTTTAAGCCGGCAAATTGCCGCAAAACTTTTTTCTGTCGATCGACTAAATCATATCGGATCAATTCCTGTTTCTGATTAAGATAACATACCTGTCGACCCTGAACCGCGACGATCCGATAAGCGTACTTTGAAGAGAGTCCGCGAAACAATTCATCCCCATATAAGATCTCCCCCGTCTCGTTGTCCACCACCTTAACCCATAAACTATCCAAGACAACTAAACAGTTCGCGGTCTTAGACAAAATAATTTTCAAAGGTTCACCTTCCGGAAAATCCCAGCTCCAGATAACCCGACCGTCTTTTTCATCCAGGCAAATAAGCTTCCGGCAAGGAAGATCATTTTTTTTCTTATCCGCCTGAGAGGGCAGCGTCGCGGCGATGAATACCTTATCATTGAAAGCATCGACCGAAGAAATATGGTAACCGCTCTCCGGAACATAGTGCCAGAGCATTTTCCCGGTCAAGACGTTTGTTTTCTGTAAATACGATCCGCGGTTGATAAACAAACTGTCCGGGCCGACCAGTCGACTTTGCGGAACCGACCCGTCCGAAGGTTTACCAGCGGATTTTTCCAGCAGAAATGATTTTCCACCGCTATCGATCCAACGCAAGGATTTTTTATCCATATCCCAGCATTCTACGTCGAGCCCGCGGGCCGTCAAAAGTAATTCCGGCGGTAACGGCGGACCAGGATTGTCCAAAGAAAGAGCTTCCGAAATACCTTTCTGCCGAAAGAAGCGTTCCCTCGGCTTTCCCTCAGGCCATTTTTCTGTCACCTTAAAAACAGATGCCAGAGGAAAATTCAGCTTCTTTTTTCCGGACATTGTTTTTTTTACCGCCGGACTCCCGGGCGAGAAGTAATCTTTTATTTTTGTATTTTTTTTCACCAACCGACTCATCGCTTGCGGATGACTTCCGGTTAATCTTTCAAGAAAACCGACTAAACCGTCAAGGTCATTCATTTGCTCGTAACAATCCATCATCAATAAAATTCTTTTATTAAAAATATCCTCGTCCGGATGATTACGATGAAGGAAACGCAGCCAACGCAGAGAACCCTTGTAATCACCCCTCTCGTGCGCCCGCCGGGCCAGCCAAAAAACCACTTCATTCGTCCGGCGACTATTAGGGTAGGTCTCAAGAAATTTCAGGCAATCGGTCGGGTTTTTCAGATCGAGCCGGCGGGCAAACTGCCTGGCTTCTTTTTCCACTGGCTGGTAAATTTCCCGGCCCACCTGACCGACCATCGCTTCGATCTGGCGGGCAGCGTAAAGGTTCGATTTTAAACGCCAGCGATTCTTATCGCCGGTCAAAGGTTCATAATACTCGCCTGGATATTTCACCAGGACACCATGGAACAAAGTCAAGGCTTCCGCCCACGACTTTGTCGCCATCGCGCATTCGGCCAACCGGAAATTAATCCGGGCTAAGTCACTCGGTTCCCGGGCTAAAACCTGTTCGGCCCGCCAGAATTCAATCGCCGCCTCAAATTTCCCTGCCTGGAAACTTCGCTGCCCCTTTAAAGCATAAAGCGGCATCAACTTTGAAACCAAGGCGTCAAAAACCGGCCGTTCCTCGATCGGCAACCCGGCCGAATCGATTCTTCTTTTAAGCTCGACCAAAGACTTGATCGCCTGATCAATTTTCTGGTTATCAATTAACGGTTGAATATACTTATTAAGCAGTAACTTCAAATCAGTCGGGTAAAGTTCTGCTTCTTTTTTAAATTCTGCCAGGAATCTTTCCAAATCATAATATAAAGATATATTTTCATCAGAAACCGTTAATAAACCATGTTGAGTGGTCATCATCAAACGCACCCGGCCAGGGGCCGCCCACGCTTGAGGACCTTTCAATTCTTTTGTTTCCAGGTCGACTACGATCAAACCCTCTTTAGTATTTAAATACGCGCACTTTTCGGTTAAAAAACCAGGGTCGGTCAAGTTCATACTCAATTCCGAATCCCGAGATGGAAACGGACCCCATTGGATCTTACCGTCAAGTAAATTACTGGAAAACAAACGGTCACCAGGATCACCAAAACGCAAACGGGCACCGGAAAAGAAAACCGCATCACCCTGCAAACCAAGAAAACTACTTTGACTCACAAGGTTTAACAACAACCTTGGCCTCAAACGCTGGCCGGTAAACACATCAAAAACAAAAAATTCTTTCCGGTCATCAGGCAAACAACAAAGTACACCCTTATTAACAATGGGAAAATTAAGCTGATTTAAAGGCTCCTGCCCGGAACCGTGAACTCCTGGCCGACGTCCCCCCCCACTTGATTGACTCAGATAATTAACCAACCAAACTATAGAACCATTATCCGCCACCACGGCCGCCACCACCCCATGGTTAGTATTACAAAAAACCAGTCCTTTGTCTTCCGCCAGCAACGGCGTGACCAAGTTAACTCTCCCCCTTCGTCGGTTCCGTCGCATTCGGGAGCAGATAAACTTTTTCCAGCGCAAACTACCCGTATTGATATCAAAAGAAAAAAGATAAACCTGCGCTTCTACTCCGATTTGCTTGATGCCGGCCACGATCACTTGCTGACCGGAAACGATCGGCGGTGAAAACAAATTAATATCACTCAAAAACGGATCGTTGAGATCATCAGTACTCCAGAGCTTTTTCAAAGAAACTGCCGACAAAGCGATCACTGAAGACACCGGCAGATAAGAATTACGAAGGGCCGGATTAGTTGAAGGACGAATGATGTTAGCAAACAACTTTCCGCCGGCCAAGGTAACGCCGAATAAACCGTTAAGTCTAATGTAATTATTACGAAAAGCGGTCTGGAAACGGCTAATATCCTGATCGGTTAAACTACCGGAAAAAACAGCTCGCTCGTCGCCCGTGACCGGATCTAACTGGCGGACACGGAAACCATCATTAACATAAATGAAGTCGGGAGTAACAGCCGGATAGGCAACAATTGCTGAATCGGGCATTTGCCTGCCCCGACGCATCCGATTCCGGGATGACGGCGAAGGCTGGGTAAGTTTAAACCCGATCGATTTTGACCAGATCCTGATATCATTCATCCCATCATGGATCCCGATCCTATTATGGGCATTGTTTCCGCCCCAGGTCGTCCAGACAGACTGATCATCCAGCGGCGCCACCGTGGCTAAACTGATCCGTTCAAATGAATTCAAGATAGATTCAACGGATACTTCTTTGTTTTGACCCCAGTTGATCTTGACTTGGGCGTAATCACGAATCAACCGGACTTTGACACGTTCAAAATCAGACTGATACCCTAATCGCAAATAAGTAACCGCCACTTTCAGCAGGATCACGGGGCGGGAAATCTCAGAATCGGGATAGAATTCGAGCAATTGATTCCAATAACGAAGAGCCTC
>DAOWBV010000222.1 GCA_030633885.1 Planctomycetota bacterium | reverse complement strand
GAATCGATCGCGATACTTCCGGACTGATCATTTACGCTAAAGACCGTGATACCTTAAAAAAAATGGAAACCCTATTCAAACAACGGCAAGTCAAGAAAAAATATATCGCTTACGTCCGCGGCTGGCCGCGCCAAGCCAAGGGAACTTTAACTTATCGCCTCGAAAGACAACCAGCAGAAACCCGTTATCAGGTTATCAAAAAGCTAAAAGGATTCAGCGTTGTTGAAGCCGAACCCCTGACGGGCCGGACTAACCAGATCCGGATCCATTTTAAAAAATCAGGTCATCCCCTGCTGGGAGAACGCAAATTCGCTTTCGGCAAGGATTTTCAGGTAAAATTATCACGGCTGGCTCTCCACGCCGCCGGTCTTCGCTTCACTCATCCTGTTACCGGGAAAAAAATAGATCTGACCCTCAGCCTGCCGGCAAACATGAAAATCGATAAGATTAAATACTCATAATAACGGTTTGAAAAATCGGTTTTTTGTTGACCCTTTTTCAAATTAAATTATAATACCAATTATATGATTGAATTACGCATCCATGGCCGAGGGGGGCAGGGAGCGGTCATTGCTTCGGAAGCCTTAGCCACGGCCTTTTTTTACGACGGTCAGCACATTCAAACCTTTCCGGAATTCGGGGTAGAACGACGCGGCGCGCCGGTGGCCGCTTATGTCCGGGTCGATAAAAAACCGGTTCGACTCCGTTGCCGGATCTCCCACCCGGATCACATTATTGTTCTGGACCCCGTCTTGTTAAGTTCTATCGACGTTACAGTCGGTTTAAAAAAATATGGTTGGGTATTGATCAACAGCAATAAAGATCCCAAAGAAATGGGTATTTCGTCCCGTTTCCGGGTAGCCACGGTTGATGCCACTCGAATCGCGATCAAATACGGCCTGGGGCCCAAAACCGCTCCGATCGTCAACACCGCGATCTTGGGAGCATTCTGCAAACTACCCAAAATGGCTACCTTGAAAAGTCTGGAAAAAGCGATTAAGGCCATTGTCCCGACTAAAACGGCTAAAAACTTAGGAGCCACGCGCGAAGCCTATAAATCAGTTAGATTTTAGAAAATGACTAAGCCCTTAAAATTAAAAACGGTCCGGGATATGCCCCGTTGGGCGATCTCTCTCGGAACCACCCTTTACAACAAGACCGGTACCTGGAGAAATTTCCGGCCGATCTATGAAAATAAAACACCACCCTGTAACCACGCCTGCCCGGCGAATGAAAAGATCCAAGGTTGTATCGATTTGATCAATCATCGAAAATATGCCGAGGCCTGGCATTTAATCAAGGAAGATAATCCTTTCCCGGCGGTCTGCGGCCGGGTTTGTTTTCATCCCTGCGAAACAGACTGTAACCGTTCTTTTTATGACGATACTATCGCCATCCACAATATTGAACGATTTATCGGTGACTACGGCCTCAAAAGAAAATTAAAAGTGAAAAGTAAAAAATCCAAACGAAAAGAAAAGATCGCCATCATCGGCGGCGGCCCGGCCGGGCTGACCTGCGCTTACTTCCTGGCCCGAAACGGTTACCGTCCGACCATTTTTGAAACATCGAAAAAGTTAGGCGGTCTCCTCGCTCACGGTATACCGGATTACCGGTTACCGAAAAATATCCTGAAGCAGGAAATAAATTCTATTCTTAAACTGGGCGTTAACGTCCGGACTAACGTCCGTATCGGCCAGGATAAAACCCTGGAAAGTATTTTTGGTGATCATGACGCGACCTTTATCGGCACCGGCGCCTACCGGGAACGCAAATTAAATATTCCCGGCGAAGACACGCCCGGTGTGCTCCCGGCCTTGAAATTTCTCCGCGACCTGAATGCCGGCAAACGGGTTCGCCTCGGCCGGAAAGTAGCCGTGATCGGCGGCGGGAACGCGGCCATGGACGCGGCCCGGTCCGTCCTGAGAACCGGCGCCCAACCGATAGTCATTTACCGCCGAACCCGCAATGAAATGCCGGCTATTCCGGACGAGATCCACGACGCCGAAGCCGAACAAATCCAGTTCGTCTTTTTAGCCGCCCCGGTTAGGATCAATCTCCGAAATAAAAAAATCTCATCTATCGAATGCGTCCGCATGAAGTTGGGTCGACCGGATGAATCCGGCCGCCGCCGGCCAATCCCCGTCAAAGGATCAAAGTTCCGGATCAAAGTCGATAGCGTTATCCCGGCCATCGGCGAACAGGTCGATCTTTCTTTTTTGATCCCCGGCGTCACCACCACCGACTGGGGTATTAAAGTCGATAAAAACGGTGCCACCAATATCCCATCAATTTTT
>DAOWBV010000030.1 GCA_030633885.1 Planctomycetota bacterium | reverse complement strand
AAATGAGATGCTATATTTCAGGGACCTCTGGATTGAGTGGGGGAACCTAACGGGAGAAATATGATGAATAATTCATTGGCGGCCATTAACTGGGAAAAGTTTACCGGGTTTTTGAAACGACCGGTCGGAGATAATACCATTCAGGATTTCCTGATCGTGATCGGCGTTTTTATCCTGAGTGTCCTGGTTTTAAAGATTTTTAAGTTTATCCTGGTCGCCAAATTTAAAAAAATTACCGCGAAAACCAAAATGGAAATTGATGATCTATTGGTCAAGATCCTCGATGACCTGCCCTGGTCGTTTTTTGTCCTGCTTTCTCTGTACATTGCCGTCCAGTTCATGACCCTGCCATCGGTCATCGCGAAAATTGTTTATTACATGCTGGTGATCGTGGCGACTTATTACGCGGTTCGGGCGGCTCAGCGGATAGTCGGCTATCTGGCGGACAAGATCATCACTCAGCGGAAAAAAACTGATCAAACACACAGCGCCGCGGTGATCTTGAGTCTGAGTAAGATCTTACAGGGTTCTTTGTGGCTGGTGGCCGGACTGCTGGTCCTGTCAAACATGGGCGTGCAGATCTCCGCCTTGATCGCCGGGTTGGGTGTTGGTGGCATTGCCATTGCTTTCGCCTTACAAAGTGTCCTGGAAGATATTTTCAGTTCCATTTCGATCTATTTTGATCGCCCCTTTGAAATCGGTGATTTTGTTATTCTGGGTGAACATATGGGGATAATCAAGCATATCGGATTGAAAACCACCCGGATCAGGACTTTACAGGGAGAAGAATTGGTCATTTCGAACCGGGAGTTAACCAGCACCCGGATCAGGAATTACAAAAAAATGAAACGCCGACGGATCGTTTTTGGTTTCGGCGTGACTTATGATACGCCGCTGGAAAAACTCAAAAGGATTCCCGGTATGGTCAAGGAGATCGTTGCGGGCATAGAACTGGCCACGCTGGATCGCGTCCATTTCAAAGAATTCGCGGATTTCAGTTTGAATTTCGAGGTGGTTTATTATATGGAAGTCAGCGATTACGTGAAATACATGGATACCCAGCAGGAAATTAATTTCGGGTTGAAAGAAGTATTTGAAAAAGAGCAGATCGAGTTTGCTTTCCCGACCCAGACGTTGTACGTGAACAAAGTGTCAAACAGTTAGGTTGTATCGGAGAAATAATGACGAAAAACGGTAAGATCAGAGTGCTGGTCGCCAAACCCGGTTTGGACGGCCATGACCGGGGAGCGAAAGTGATTGCCTGTACTTTGCGCGATGCCGGCATGGAAGTAATTTATACCGGCCTGCACCAGACACCGGAGATGATCGTTGAAGCCGCCGTTCAGGAAGACGTCGACGTGATCGGTTTGAGTGTCCTTTCCGGGGCGCACCTGACCATTTTTCCTCGAGTGGCGGCTTTGATGAAAAAGAAAGGGTTGAAAAAGGTCCTGCTGGTTGGCGGCGGTATCATTCCGGATGAAGATGTTAAAAAATTGCAGAAAAAAGGCGTGGCCCGGCTTTTCGGGCCCGGGAGCTCCCTGCAGGAGATCGTTGAATACATCCGAAAAAAAGTCCGAAAATCCAAATAGCCGATTCGGGCAAAAACTTGACTTATTTTTTTCTTGTGGTATATAAGTACTCTGTTTCCCACCGGGGAATTTCCGGTAACTGACACTTTTCATGTCTGTGACCGCTATTTAAATCAGACTGTTAATGGGAGTAGTTTCTCTGTTATGATCAGCTCCACCGATATCCGCAAGGGAATGATCCTGAAACTCGACGGCAAGCTTTATTCCGTTATGGATTACCAGCATGTTGCCAAGGGTAATAAACGGTCTTACGTCCAGGCCAAATTACGTAATTTGAAAGACGGCGGTCAGCGGGAAGAACGTCTGCGCTCCGGCGATAAGGTCGAACAGGTTTTCGTCGAGCAGACATCGATGGAATACCTTTATCAGGATCGCAATGAATATGTTTTTATGAACACGGAAACCAACGAACAGGTTTCCCTGATGAGAGATATGGTCGAAGACGCGTTACCTTATATGATTCCGAATGTCCAGGTGAAAATAAATTTTCATGACGGCAAGGCGCTCGGTATTCAATTGCCGACCACGGTCGATCTGAAAATAGTCGAGACTGAACCGGGTTTAAAGGGCGCCACGGTGACCAATGTTTTTAAACCGGCAAAAACTGAGACCGGCCTGGTCGTGCCGGTCCCGCCGTTCATTAATAACGGCGAAATGATCCGGGTCGATACCCGGGACGGCCGCTACGTGGAACGGGTAAAATCATAGAATTATTTGTCATGGTGAAGAGGGGTTCCCATGAAACGATGCACGGTTTTTAAGTTAAATGAAGTGCCGTATGACGAGGCGCTTTCTTTTCAGTTTGAATTAGCGGAACGGGTTAAGGATAAGAAAGGCAAAGAAACCTTTCTTATTCTATTGGAACATCCACCGGTCATTACTTTGGGTAAGAACGGGAACGGTGCCAATGTTCTGGTTTCTCCGGAAACGCTCAAGAAAAAAGGGATCGAACTCAAGCGTATCGGCCGGGGCGGGGACGCCACCTATCACGGGCCCGGTCAGTTGGTCGGTTATCCCATTCTCAGTCTGGCCTACCACAAAAAATCTATCCGCGAATATGTCGCCCGGCTGGAAGAAACCATGATCAAAACGCTCGACCGGTTCGGCATCAAAGCCGAACGTAATTCCCGGAACGCCGGGGCCTGGGTCGGGGACGCGAAGATCGGATTCGTCGGGGTGCGGATCTCCCGGGGCATCAGCCACCATGGTTTTTCTCTGAACGTTGATCCTGATCTGAAGGCTTTTGATCTGATCCATCCCTGCGGTCTGAAAAAACAAAAAGTTACTTCGTTGTCCGAACAAAAAAACAAGAAAATTTCGGTCAATGAAGTGGCCAAAGAATACCTGAAAGTTTTTTCCGATCTTTTCGGTGTCAAGACCGTCCTGGTCCGGACTCATATTTCCTATATTCCCAAAGTAGTGGAACACGCTTAAATTCGAAATGGAGTATTCGAGGTTGTCTCAACCTCGAATGCTGTACGACGATTTTCTTAAATAGCCTCAGGTTGAGACAACCTGAGGTACACCGCTTTTTGTTTGGTCGCACCAGGATGCAAAACATATCAAGTCATACCCGGCTGCCGAAATGGCTGAAGAAAAAAACTCCGGTCATTGGTTCCAGCCTGCAAGTTAATAAGTTACTCCGTGATTCCAATCTCCATACCGTTTGTCACAGCGCCAAATGTCCTAATCTTCTGGAATGTTTCGGACGCGGCACGGCCACTTTTTTGATCATGGGTGATGTCTGTACCCGTCGTTGCCGGTTCTGCGCGGTTACGGCCGGTACCCCGGTTGTCCCGGATCCCGGCGAACCGGACCGGGTGGCAACGGTTGTTTCCCGGCTCAAACTGAAACATGTGGTGGTTACCTCCGTGACGCGCGATGATCTGCCGGACGGCGGAGCCGGCTTTTTCGCGCGGACTATCCGGACGATCAAGAAGTTAACACCGAACGTGGTCGTTGAAGTCCTGGTCCCCGATTTTCAGGGAAACCCGGACAGCGTGAAAACCGTGGGCGCGGCCCGGCCGGACATTTTCAACCATAACCTGGAAACGGTTCCCCGTCTTTATGGCGCGGTCCGGCCCGAAGCGGATTACCGGCGTTCGTTGTCTGTTTTAGCGCTGGCGAAAGAAAACGATCCGGCGCCCGTGATCAAATCCGGACTTTTATTGGGTTTGGGGGAAGAAAAACCCGAAGTGATCGAAGTCCTTAACGATCTCAGGGAAATTAATTGTGATATGTTAACCATCGGACAATATTTACGTCCCAGTCTGGACCGAAAAAACGTCCCGGTTGAAAAATTTATCACCCCGGCCGAATTCGAGGAATACAAAAAGATCGCCCTGGAGCTCGGGTTTTCTTCGGTCGCTTCCGGACCTTACGTTCGCAGTTCCTACAGCGCGGATAAGTTTTTTGCCAGATTTTCTAAGCCTTGAATGTAGCGGAAACCTTTAGGTTTCCATTGTTTTTCGTGGAAGGCTAAAGCCTTCCGCTACAAAAAAAACGATGAAATTGAAACTGAGATCGATCGTCATATTTTTTCTTCTTTTTTTCTCTCTTTCGCTGTCTGCTTTGTCTACCCCTGATCTCCTGTCACGCAAATACGACCGTCTCACTATCCATTACTCATCAAAACACCGGCGTTTCGTGCCGGAAGTCGCTGAGGTTATGAAGAAGGTTGTTCGTGACTTAAACGCGGATCTGGGATTTTCCATCCGGCCGGAGTTTGAGGTGATCATTGCTCCGTCCCGCGCTGAATTCGAACGTTATCTTTCCAGCGGTCAAAGTGAATGGGCACTGGCTTTCGCCGTGCCGCCGCGCTATGATCCTTCAGGAAAAAAACTGAAGAACGGGGTCGTTGTTCTCGATCCGTCCTCGCTTGATCTGTTTAATAATTCACTGGTCGGGACCGTTAAACATGAGGTTTGCCATATTTTCATCGGCGAGCTTGAGGGACGCTCAAACATCCGGATTCCCCGTTGGTTCAACGAGGGACTGGCGCAGTGGATCTCGAAGATCCTGGTCTATCCTGACGAAACCGATCTGAAAGTGGCCGCGTTCAATAAAACCCTGATTCCGCTGGAAGAATTAGTCGATGGTTTTCCGGAATCTGCGCTGCGGGCGAAATTAGCTTATCTGGAAAGTATCAGCCTGGTCAGCTACCTGGCGGAAAAGTACGGGGCCGGGAGCATCAGGATGATCGTCATCCGGCTGAAAGAGGGTGTCGAATTTCAAACCGCGGTCGAACAGACCACTTCGGTGCCGCTGGCGGAATTAGAAAAGAACTGGCAGGATCAGTTTCAGCCGGGCGTGGTTAATATTATTTCGATCTTTATCCGCTATCTGAATATTTTTGTCGGTCTGGCGATCCTGTCGGTCATTGTTTTTTTTATTGTCCGGGCCCGGTCACGGCGCCGGTTAGCCGAGATGAAAGAAGAAGACGCCTGGATGGAGAGTCTGGATCGGGACGAATGGGGCGAACCGGAGGAAAAATGATATTATTGATCGATAACTACGATTCCTTTACCTACAATTTAGTCCAGGCCTTTGGGGAACTGAAGGCCGATCTGGTTGTTTACCGGCATGATAAAATAACCGTCGCCCGGGCCCGTCGTTTAAAACCAAAAGCGCTGGTTATTTCGCCCGGTCCCAAGAGACCGCGGGACGCCGGTATCTCCAACGACCTGATCAAACATTTTTATCAGAAGATCCCGGTCCTGGGCGTCTGTTTGGGAGCGCAATGTTTAGCTTGCGTCTTTGGCGGAAAGGTTAAACTCGCCCGGCGTCCGGTCCACGGTAAAACATCGAAGGTTTATCACGACCGAAAAACTATTTTTAAGGGGATCACGAATCCTTTCACGGCGATGCGTTATCATTCCCTGGTCATCGATAAAAAAACATTGCCGGCCCGGTTTGAGGTCAGCGCCCGGACCCGGGAAGGTGAGATCATGGGTATCCGGATGAAAGGGGTTCCGGTCGAAGGGGTCCAGTTTCATCCCGAGTCATATTTGACACCAGACGGAAAGAAACTCTTAAAGAACTTTTTGAAATTAATAAAAGCGTCGTGAGTCGTGGGTTGTGCGTTAAAACGCAGGACGCATAACGCGAGACGCATAACGATCAACTATTTCTCCAACTCCTCCAGCTTCTTCAACTCCGCCTCGGAGATCTTGAACTCATGTTCCTTGCCCGGGAATTTCTTGTCCCGCACTTCCTGCCGGTACTTTTTCAGGCCGTCGAGGATGATCGGCGCGATATTGGCGTACTGCTTGACGAATTTCGGGGTGAAGCATTGGTAAAGGCCGACGATATCGTGGAAGATCAGGAGCTGGCCGTCGCAGTCCGGCCCGGCGCCGATACTGAAGACCAGGACCGAAACACTTTTTTTGATGATCTGGCTGACCTTGGTCGGCACGCATTCCATCAGTACACCGAAAACACCGGCCTTTTCCAGGGCCCTGGCGTCGGCGATCATATTCCGGGCTGTTTCCGCGTCTTTGCCCTGGACTTTGAACCCGCCCAGCATGGCGCTCGATTGGGGAGTCAGTCCGATATGACCCATTACCGGGATCCCGGCATCGACGATCGCCTTGGCCTTATCGGCAATGCGGACTCCGCCTTCAAGTTTGATCGCGTCGCACCCGGCCTCTTTCATGAACCGGCCGGCGTTGGCGATGGCGTCATCGACATTCTTATGATAAGACATAAAAGGCATATCACCGATGACAAAAGCGGTCGGGGCGCCTTTCCGGACCGCTTTCGTGTGCTCGATCATCGTATCCATGGTGATCGGCAGGGTGGAGTCATTTCCGTAAACGACCATACTGCCGGAATCTCCGACCAGGATGATCTCGATCCCGGCCTGTTCCTCTAATTGAGCCATCGGAAAATCATAGGCCGTCAACCAGGAAATGACCTCGCCCTTTTCGCGCATTTTGTAAAGGTCGGGAATGGTTATTTTCTTTCTTTCCATTTCTTTCTCCTTGTAATAGAGATCCGGGATCCGGGATCTGTGATACGTGTTTTATGTTATTTCTTTGCTAAATGTCCTTTTTCGACACTTTGGATGAATTTATTGATCATTCGCCCCAATTTATAAATATCTAAATCCTTATAACTTTGAAATCCCATATTTCCTTTTTGGTGTATTTTAATCCGCATCCCGAATCTCGTATCTCGCACATCTCGAATCGCGCATCTCACATCCCGTATCCCGGATCACGTTACTTCCTATCGAAGTAGATACTCTTCCCCGTCGCCGAGATCGGGATCCCGATACAGACATCCGCGTCGATCAACTCAATTTGTCGGGCGATCACCCCGGCCCGGTACATGATCCGGTTATCGGCATTAAACATGCTGGCCGTTTTCGCCGCGGAGCTGATGGCGATCCCCAGGTCGACCATCCGGTACGCGCAATAGGGGCCCTTGAATTCCGGTCCCTCTTTCGGCTTCGGCAGATCAGCGCATTTGGCCTGCCCGCAGGTACCGCAGTTCATTCCCAACGGCTGGGCGTCTTTTATCCCGATCAGAAGCAAAAAATCAGAATGCTTGATATTGTCGGCGTCGCGGTCATAATTCGCCTTGCCCGTCTTTTCGCCGTGCTGGATCATTGCCTTGGCTAGTAATTGGAGTTTTGGTTTTTCGACGATCTCGATCCGGACGTAATCCTGCCCGGCGCTTTTGGGCGCGGTCCGGGCCGCCACCGCCATCATTTCCACGACGGTTTTCAGGTACTTCATAGCTGATCTCCAATTAACAATGAGCAATTAACAGTTAACAATTAAAACAATGTTCATTGTAACTTGTTCACTGCGCACTGATCTTCGCGAACTCCACCTTATGCCCCAGCTTCATGATCTCCTTCGCGTCCTGATCGCAGCGAACAACTTTATTATAAAGAACTTCACCCAGCACTTCCACTTTTTCTTCCCGTTCGTTCTTCGGCAGGAAGTAGGAAGCAATGGTATCTTCCGGATGGCATTCACCGTTACTCTCGTATTTTATGGTCATGTCACACCCGCAGGAAAGGACTTTCACGGCGTTATCGAACCACCGGAAATCCTTATCGCCCAAATCGGTATTGATCCTGATATGGGCGGCCAGCGAGATGCCCTTGATCTTGTATTCTTTCAGGATCTCGCCGCACTCGACGAACTTTTCCGGGCTGATCGCGTTACCGATATTGATCTCGCGCACGGCCGAGGTCCCGTCCTCGCGCAGGAATTCCCTGATAATATTCAAAAGCATCCGGAACTGGATCGTGTTCTGAACGGACAAAAACATGGAGACCTTAAAAGACATATTTTTTATGTCGCGTCCGTAATAGCAGGCGGCGACGATCGTTGACCAGCTCGGATTCAGGAAGAAATTCGCCCCGGTCTCCAACGCCGCCCGGGTGATCGTATCAACATAGACCAGATGGTTATCGTTGCCCACTTCCACGCCGCAGAAATTACCGAAAAAGGTGCCCATATTTTTCAGGACGAGCGAATGCAATCCGTCCCCCGCGTCGACCGTGTCGATCTTAACACCGGTAACTTTTCTGATATTCTCGAATCTTTTCGGCGGTAGGGGAGTGCCCAGCAGGTTCGAGACGCAGAACCTCGCGCCCATGATATTTTCAGTCATCCCCAGGGCGGCCATCAAGTCACCATTATAGATGTAATCATCACTTAAAGCCATGACCGTGATCTGTTCCAGCGGGATCAAGACGTTCCCGTTCTCCGCCAGCCGTTTCATGCAGTTATGGATGACCTTGCTTCCCTGCCAGGCCGAGACCTGGGTGGTCGACACGCCCGGTTTGGTGAACTTAATATTATTCTTTTTGATGTATTTCTCTGCTTTGGGGAATTTCTTGGCGAACCCTTCGGCCTCGTTCAGGAGTTGCCCGTAACTGTTATCAGCCACGCTCTTCCGGCGATGATCGTATTGGCTCTTTTCCTTGATCGCCTGTGATATCGCCTTCGCGCCGCCGTAGGAATCCTTCAGCTTATCCATCGCCGTCATTTCTGATTTGCTTAAATAGTTTGATTTCATAAATCACCTTTCATAATTTAACAGCAGGATTTAACAGATTTTTATTAGACTCAAAACACACGACGCAGAACGCATGACCCAAGACCCACGACGCATTCACCTCTTTTTCTTTTTTTTCTCTTCAGCTGAAATGATCTCCGTGAAGATCGTGAGGAATTTCTTGATTTCATGTTCCCATTCCTTACCAAAAGCCATGAGCATGATTTCCTGAACGACTTGCTCTTTATTTTTCAATTTCAGGCCGATCCCGCCTCCGTTCAGGGCGACCTCACTGAAAATAGCCAGGACATCATTGTTTTCTGTCGTGGCGCTCCCCAGTGGGGCGAGGCCGGTCCCGACGACCATGGCATGGATCGTAAAAGGTTCGGTGCCCGGTTCCGCTCTCAGGTCCGCCCCGGTGGTAACTTTTTTTATTCTCGTTTTTCTTTTTCTTTTTCTTTTCTGTTTTCCTTTTTTTCCCTCCGGTTTTTCCAGAGTTAATTCATGCGCATCTTTGGCCAGCTTGTAAATTTTTTCCAGGTCGGCCACGTGCGGAGAGGCGTCGCCGATGATTATGATAACCTTTGAAGCGCCCGGACGCCAATCCATGTCCTCATCGAATAAAGCCAGTTCCAGCCCCTTGTCCACCCCTTCCGCCCAGTCATCGCCGCCGGAGGCAAACATGGCTTTTGTCTTTTTCTCGATCTGGTCGCCATCGTTTGTTAAAGGCAGGGAGACCTGGGCGATATCCCAATAGGAAACGATCCCGAACCGGAAATCGGGGGTGATCTCTTTGAGGATGCGGTGCATCCGCCGGACCTCCAGCTGGGTCTGCATGATGTAAGGCCGCATGCTGCCGGTGGCATCGTAGACCAGGACCAGGTCCAGGCCGCCTTCACCCAGTTTTTTCAATCGCAGAAAAACGCCGACTGTCTCACCGTCCTCATCCTCGGATGGATCTTCTTTTGGTTTTTCGACAGATTCCTTCGGTTCATCTTTTATGGTGACGGGTTCTTTTTTTTGATATGATTTTTTCGCTTTCTTCCACCAGTTTTTCCAGTGAGCCCGGAAGTCTTTTATTTTTTTATCAGCCAGCTTACTCAAAATCAGCGGGATTTGTGCCCGATAAAAACTATTATCTTTCTTGAACCAGGTATTGATCAGGAGCTCGATCGTTTCTGGATCCAGGGCGCCCCGAAGCACTTCGTCAGGAAACTCTTTCAGGCAGACCAGGGCATAAGAAACCAGGTAGGGGTCGGGTTTCTCTTCCCGTAATATTTCGGCAATGGCCGCGGCGCTCCGGGAATCCGGTATATCCTTTAAGGCCAGCGCGGCAAAGGCCCGAATGACCCAGTTGTCCGTTTTCGGACTCGAATAAACGCGGCTTAGTCGGGCGATCTGATCAGAAGTTGTTCCCGGTGACTGAGCGTTCAGACGGTCCGTGTTTCCCGGATTCAAGAAGAGGAAGCAAACCAACAGGACCAAACCGAACAAAAGCTTTTTAGATACCATTTTTGATCTCTCCGTTTGATAACGTCAGAATCATAATGCCTAATTTATCACTTCTTTTTGGTGCTGTCAAAGAATAAAGAAAGCGTGATCACGGGTTCACCCCGTTAGAAGCGTGCTGTAGAATATCCAGGTAATAAAGTAGATAGCAGGTAGTAGCTAGTAGGTAGGGGTAAGTTTTAATTCTCTTTTCGAGCCTGCCCCGCCTGCCCCGATTTTGATATCGGGTATTCCTTATCGGGGGTCTGACCCCAGAGTGGGTTCCAAAAAATTTATTGACATTTTTTTGTAAAAAGATGTAATAATATTGTAGGGAAAATATAAGCAAAGTTGAGAAGAGAAAGGCAGATATGAACATCGGAGAAAAAACTTACCAGGCTATTATGGATAAGCTCTACGAAGGGGTTTACTTTGTCGATTGCGACCGGAAGATCCGGTACTGGAATAAAGGGGCGGAAGAGATCACCGGTTACACGCGTGAGGAGATGGTTGATCGAAAATGTTCTGATAATATTCTTAAGCATATTGATGATACCGGTTGTCAATGGTGTCAGGAGTTATGCCCGTTAGTAAAATCGATTAACGACGGGCGGGAACGCGAAGTTAAGTTATATTTGCATCATAAAGAAGGGCACCGCTTGCTGGTCCGGATACGGGTAATACCGGTTCGGGATGCTGATGAAAAGATTATCGGGGCTTTTGAAATATTTGAGGAAACGGAAATATCCCATCCGATATAAGTTGAAAGAGAAGTTATGGAATTCGGAAAAGATATTTATAAAATCCTGTTGGAGAATATGTACGAAGGGGTATACTTCGTTGATAATGATTTAAAGATCCAATACTGGAGTAAAGCGGCCGAGAAAATCACTGGTTACAAGAGTCAGGAAGTGCTCGATCAATACTGTACGGATAATATCCTGGGAAAGATTGATGCGCGAGATAGTGAGCCGGGTAAAAGGGCGCGTCATTTGACGAAAGTATTAAGTGACGGGTTTGTCTCCGAGGAGGAATTATATCTGCGCCACAAAAATGGGAATCAGGTCCTGGTCCGGACGCGGGTGATGCCGATTCGGAATAAACAGGGGGATATTACCGGAGCCGCCGCGACATTCATTAATAACGTGGCGGATCTGAAGGCCGGAGAGACCATCAAGAATTTCAAGAAACAGGCCTATCTGGATTTCTTGACCGGTTTAGGTAACCGACGGTTTGTCGAGATGCAGTTAAATGCCCGGCTTGGGGGGTTACGCCGTTACGGCTGGGATTTCGGGTTCATTTTTATGGATGTTACCGGTTTTAAAAAAGTGAATGATACTTACGGCCACGATATGGGTGATACTATTTTGAAGATAGTGGCTAAAACGCTCTATAAGAATTCAAGGTCGGGTGATCTGGTCGGCAGGTGGGGTGGCGATGAATTTGTGGCTATCGTTCAAAATATTAACGCCGTTCAGTTGTCCGTGACCGCCATTAAATACAGGATCCTGGTGGAAAAATCAACTTTAACGATAGAGGGAAAAACGGTGGGCGTAAGCATTGCTACCGGGACGACGCTGGCCCAGCCGGATGATACGATAGATTCACTCGTGAAGCGGGCCGATACAGCTATGTATGAAAACCGGGAGAAAAAACGGCAAATGTCGCCGCGGACAAAGACGATCAAGGGAATCCTGGGTTCAGAGATGAAGAGATCGAATTCTGCCGATTAAACCGCTTGCTGACTCTTTTTCTTAAAATGCGTGTACCCGATATTAACGATCACGAATATCAAGCCCGTCTGTAACCCCGCAAAAGTCTTCCCGTCATAACTTCGCCAGAAGAAGAACGCGAAGGCCGAAAGCGGGACCATACAATTTGCCGGGTTTACCGATTTGATAACGACAATCGCGCGAAAAGTATCATGATGGCCTAAATTTTATTATAAATAAAATCCGGTAATACTTTCGAAAGCCAGGCGATAAGTCGCCAACGTTTAGTTATGTAGGCATGTTTCTTCTTTTTTTTGATCACTTTATATATTTGGATCGCTGCTTTTCGCGCCGGGGCGACCCAGAATATACCGGGTCCTTTGGCCATTGCGGTATCGACAAATCCGGGTTGGATATCCGTAACTATTATTGGCTGGCCCAGTTTCCTCACTTTATGGCGGATACCTTCCAAATAGTTTGATTGAAACGCTTTGGAGGCATTATAGGAAGGTGCGGAACTATGGCCCCTTATAGCCGCGACTGATGATATGCCAACCAGGTGACCTTTACCTTGCGCAATAAAATAGTTTGTGGCCACGTTTGCCAGCGCCGTGAATCCGTAAACATTAACATCGATGGTTTCTTTGGTTATTGACCAGTCCAGATCAGTATTTGCGTGACCGGTCCCTGAACAGAGCACGATCAGGTCCGCGCCTCCCATTTCAGATATCAATTCCTTCAGCGTCTTGGACGCTTCTTCCGTTTGGCTGACATCCATAAACTTAACTATTGTTTTATCAGGTATTTCAGTTTGTAGAGTTTCGAGCAAATTCGTTCTGCGGCCCGAAAGCCCCAGATCATATTGATTTTCAGAAAGGACTTTTGCCAGCTCTCGTCCGATGCCTGACGTAGCGCCAATTACTATTGCTTTTTTCATGTTATTGTTTTGTTTCAATGGGATCACTTAATTCACAATTCAACAGGCTGACCCCAATGATTACTTCTGGTCAAACATTTGTCTTCGATGCTCTGGAAAGCTTTTCGCCATCTTCAACAAACTGCGCGGCGTCGTGAACTCAGAATAGACACGAAACAAGGACCCTGCCAACATCGTGTGGGCGTCGTCGCCTGGAAAATCAATACTGATCCCGCGGGACCTTGGCGATCCGGGTATTACAGGCGCATGTTTTTTCATGGAGTCAGTTTCTTTTGGTGTGGCCCATCTCATGGGGAGTCCGGCGTCACATCCCATTTGAATCAGATGAGAAAAATCCATTACGGTGAAAAGTCGTATGTCACCCATAAGAAGAGCACGCGACTTCTTGGGATCCAGAGGCAACGTAAAGAAGGGCATCATGAAGCCATCTCTGATGTTCAGCTCAATAAAGTCAAAAAACGGGGGAATCTGCTGCATTTGTTCCAGCTCTCTTTTTGGATCAGTTTTTTTATGAAAGGCGCATGACTCCTTGGGATTCATTAGATGGAAGAATATGTGCCGCACTGCGGATACCCCGCCAATCTCACTAAATTGTTTTTTGGGAAAACATGCAAAGTGAAGGCAATGCTCAATTGAGTGAGCCACGAAGTTCTTTGATCCTCTATTGATGATGTCTACTAGAACGGAACCGTAGTTATCCACATCAATCTCTTTTGAGTACGTTCGAACCTCTTGTGCTGTCCGCGGATCAAACGCACGATCATATTTTTCCATACGCTTTACTTGCTCAACTCGAAAAACCTGCCTGTCCATCCTCTCGGCCTGTTTCAAAGCTCGTAACCCCATTTCCGTTTTAATTTCCCTGGCGGTTTCTTCATTTAATCTCCCTCCAGCCTTATTCAAAAAGCTGAGCAACTTCTCATTTACCTTTCCCTTCTTAAGTTCGATGATTTCCCATTTCTCTTTTCTTCCCAGGGAAAAATCAACGTGCAACAGGTCGCCCACTTGAGCAATTGTTGTTAAGTCACACGCCAAGTTAAATTGGTATCGGCTCTTGCGATTTAACTTTGCGGCTTCGGAAAGGGTGGTCTCCATAACGTCGGGATCAATTCTATGCATTTGGTCGTGCACGGCCATCCTTCTGATTATTGCCAGCTCATGTCCGACTATACTGAAGAGAATACCATCAATAATTCTTCTAAGGACTAACTGACGGTTGCTAAGAATCTCTATTTTCGCGCGAAGTTTCTTCCGGAGTGATTTTTGGGCTCCCGAGACATCTTTATTAATCTGTCGTATTTCGCGTTCCCATTCTACAATATGAAGGCCGACTTTGCTCTGAGCTTGATCGTATCCTGTGTGTACGCCACGGATGAACCGTCGGCGTGCCTGATCGCTCTTAAGAATTTCATTGAGGGTTGTTAAGGAATCAACAGTTCTACCCATGGCTTCGAGAGCTTCGATTCCATGCTGAAATGCACTTCTACACACTCTTTCGAATATGGGCGCAAATGGATTTAGGCCTTCTGCGTCTAGACGCATCGTGTTGACCTCGTAGTGAACTTTCTGCTATAGAACTAATGTTTAGAGTCTAATTGAAAAAGGACGGGCTTCCGCCCGTCCTTTTATAGTTTCTATTCCTGCCTATCGGCAGGCAGGCGTTCAATCTTTGTTAGTTATCCACACTCCGAATAACCGCAGGTATAGCATCTCATACATCCCTCTTCATAACTCAGAATGCCGCCGCAGTCGGGACAGGCGCCTTTACGCAGACTTTCGGATTTGCTGACCGTCTGGGTAACATCGCCGCCTAAAGTGACCGTGGCCATGGGTTGGGGTGCGGGCTCGGGCGCGGACTGGGGTACGGCGTGGGGTACTTTTTTCTGGATGATCGATATCTCGAGCGCCTTGGCGATGGCATCCGCGCAGGAAAGTATCTTGCCTCCTTTGGCCCAGGCAATGGAATGGCAGGAGATACCTTTGACCTGTTTGATGATATCTTTAACACCGGAACCACTGCGCAATGAGAACGAGATCAAACGCGAAATGGCTTCGGCCTGGGACGCGGCGCAACCGCCGGCTTTGCCCATCGTGCTGAAGAGTTCGAACGGTTTGCCTTCTTCATTACAGTTGATCGTGACATAAAGGTTCCCGCAACCGGTCTTCATCTTGCGGGTGGAACCGTGGATCAGTTCCGGACGGGGCAGTGGCTTGGCCAGGATCGCTCCTTTGGCGTTGACCATGATTGTCTCTTTCTTCGCGGTCTTGCCGGTACTCAAGACCTGCTCGGACCGGGAACCGTCGCGATAAACGGTGACACCTTTACAACCGGTGCGATAGGCGAGAAAATAGACTTCGGCCACGTCTTCCCGGGTCGCTTCGTGCCGGAAATTGACGGTCTTGGAGACGGCGTTATCAGTGTATTTCTGGAACGCGGCCTGCATCCTGATATGGGCCAGAGGCGAAGTGTCATGCGCGGTGACGAATAGCTTCCGCACATCAGCCGGGATCTCTTCCAGATCTTTAATGGTATTATGTTCGGCGATCTTGTTCATCAGTTCTTCCGAATAAAAACCGTCACGTTTGGCGATCGCTTCAAAAATAGGGTGGGTCTCGATCAATTTCGTGCCGTCAAGCACGTTCCGGACAAAACAGACGGCGAAGAGCGGTTCGATCCCGCCGGAGGCGCCGGCAATGATGCTGATCGTCCCGGTCGGGGCGATGGTCGTGGTGGTGGCGTTGCGCAGTGGCGGCTGGGTTTCATAAACACTGCCCTTGAAGTTCGGAAAGGCGCCGCGTTCTTTGGCCAGCTTCCGGGAGGCCTTCTTGGATTCGTCATCAATAAATTTCATGACCTCATCGGCCTTTTTGAGTGCCGCTTCGGAATCATAAGGGATACCGAGTTT
>DAOWBV010000054.1 GCA_030633885.1 Planctomycetota bacterium | reverse complement strand
GGCAGCAGTATCAAGGAACGGGACAAAGACTACCAGATAGACTATGACACCGGCCGGATAATCTTTAACGCCCCGGTCGGCTCGATCGTCCCCAGCGACAGTATTATCTCCTGCAATATCCAGGGCGGCACCCCAGTCTATGTCATTGTCGATTACGAATACCAGGCGGACAGATTGCATTTTCACCGGGGTGCCTATGGTGGCCGGGCGGCCTACACGCCTCTGAAACCGGACACTATCGGTGCCACTTACGTCAGTGAAGAAGATAATGATGAAGACTACGTCCTCAAAGGAGCGGATGCCACTTTAAAACTACCGTTGATGACCACCCTCAAAGGCGAATACGCCGAGACCGAATCACGGGCTTTGCCCGGATTTATTTCGCTTAATGGTGGATTTACTTTTAACGAAGTATCAGCTGGCAATTTGGCTGAAGGCAGCGCTTATCGGGTCAGCACCAGGACCAAAGCCGCGGAAAAAACCGAATTCGATACTTATTTCCAGCGGATCCAGCCCGGATTCAGCACGGCCGGGTCGATCACTAACCAGGCCACGGAAAAATACGGGGTCGCCGTCGCCCATGAACTAATCACCGACCGGTTGAGCCTGACCGCCCGGCACGACGCCCAGGAATTATTACGCAATCCCAATAACGTCTCCTCGGCCCTGATCGGCGGGCAGAAAACCGAAGTCTCCAGCCTGCAGAGTATTTATAATCTGGACAAATTAACCCTGACCGGCGAGTACCGTTACCAGAAGGTCAAGGACGATATTCTCAACATCACCAGCGAGACCAATACCAATACCGCCTTTGGCGCTTTGAAAGCCGATTACGCCCTGACGAGCAAGACCTCGGTCTTTCTGGGCCAGCAAAATAATTTCAAAGGTCCGGCCAATCACCAGACCACCGGCGGGATCTCGACCGAAATAAAAGAAGGACTCCGGGGAACTCTGCAGGGCACCAGCGGGACCAAAGGTGAATCCGCCCAGTTAGGGTTAAACTCACAGGTTTCAGCCGCGACCGAAGTTTACACTAATCTGGGTTACCAGGCGACCCGTGATCACGAACGACAAAGAAGTATCGCCACCGGTACCAGCAGCCAGGTCAATTCCCAAACGCGGGTCTACGCCCAGAACGAATACCGGCGATCTTCTTCGGCCAGAGCCAATGCCTCGGTGGTCGGACAGGAAAGCGAGATAGCGAGAAACTGGAAGATCGGCTGTCAGTTTGAACGCGGCCTGGTCAATAATTTTGACGGCACTGAAACTATCCGCAAAGCCGGCTCGGTTAACCTTGGCTATAATGACGAAAGAAAACTGGATTTTTTCACCAAATTAGAGACCAGATATGATCAGGGAGACTATGATAGCCGGCAATATGTCACCAGTAACCGGGCCCGGTACAAACTTAGTCAAGATCTGACTCTTCTGGGTCGGTTGAACTGGTCCCGGACCGAGAACGACCTGACGGACACCACGGATGCCTTATTTAAAGAAGGTACTTTAGGTGTGGCCTTAAGGCCGGTCAACTGGGATAAGCTCAATCTGCTGGCAAAATACACTTATCTTAATGACAAGAAACCGGTCGGACAGATCGGGACAATGGATGAAATGGCGATCACCAGTCAGAGGGCGCATGTCTATGCCCTGGAAGTGGCCTATGATATTAATAAATATTTTCAGATCGTAGAAAAATACGCTTTCAAGAACGGACAGGAGAAGGTCGGCAGTCGTGATTATACCGATAGCGATACCGATTTATGGATCAACCGGCTTAATTACCACCTGACCAATAAATGGGATGCGGGGTTGGAGTATCGCCGGCTCCGTCAGAAACTGGCGGACGATCAAAAAGCCGGGTACTTGTGCGAGGTGCTCTATAAGGTAAGCAAGCTTTTCCAGTTAGGGGCTGGTTATAATTTTACTGATTTTAGCGATAACCTGATCGACAATAATGATTATTCGGTCCGGGGACCGTTTATCCGGTTGGTGGTTATGGTAACGAAGTAGATCCTGATAAGGAGTATCGATAAGACTATGTCGTTAGATAAAGATCTAAAAATATGTACGTTGGCTGTTGACAAGAAGTTCATTACACGTGTTCAACTTACGGAGTGCCAGAAAATTCAGAAGGAGCTGGCGGGAACAGGCACAAATAAGTTACTGACGAATATTCTGTTGGAGAAGAAGTATCTTACTAAAGATCAATTAAGTTCCCTTAGTCAAATAGCCGGTCTTCGGGTCGGAGAATTAGGTGATTTTAAACTTCTTGCCAAATTAGGCCAGGGCGCAATGGGGGTAGTCTATAAAGCCCGGCAGAAACGCCTGAATCGTCTGGTGGCTTTAAAGCTGCTTTCTTCACAGCTATCCAGGAATAAGGAATTTCTGGAACGTTTCTATCGTGAGGCCCGGGCCGTGGCCCGCCTTAATCACGTCAATATTGTTCAGGCTTATGATGCCGGTAAAGCAGCCGATTATCATTATTATGTTATGGAGTATGTGGATGGAAAGAGTCTTGATAAATTAATCAAGCAGCGTAAGATCACCCCCGAAACTGAAGCACTCGAGATTACGATTCAGATAACCCGGGCGCTTCAACACGCTTTCAAAAACAACATTATCCACCGTGATATCAAACCGGCAAATATCCTGATTAACCTGGAAGGAACGGCGAAATTATCAGATTTAGGGCTCGCTAAATCCACGTCCGGAGAGGATGCTTCCATTACCCAGGCTGGATGGGTGCTGGGCACACCAAACTATATTTCACCCGAACAGGCCATGGCGAAGGAAGAGGTAGATATTCGGAGTGATATTTATTCCCTGGGTGCTACGTTGTATCATATGGTCTCCGGGGAACCGCCTTTTAAGGGTGTTGCCGCGGAGGTGATTATAACACAATGTATAAATAAGGCCATTTCATCACCGCTGGAAAAGAACCCGAACCTGTCGCAAGAAATTTGTCAGGTAATAGAGAAGATGATGGCTAAAGAACCTGGAGACCGCTACCAGACACCGGAGGAGTTATTAAATGATTTAGAATTGGCGCAAGATGGCCGGCAACCTTCGGCGGTCATGTTAGCAGCGGGTAAATCCAATGTGCGTCGGATCGCTTCTCAGGTAAGACGATCAATTCAGCAGAGAAAATCACAGGCTTTCAGAACATCAAAGTCCAAAGCAAAACCGGTAGTCTTCATCGGAATTGCCGGGTTAATAATTCTGGCCGCTATCATTGTGATCGTAGTGGTTCGACCATTTTCTATTCCATTCATTGATAATACTGACCAGGGATTATCGGATGATTTTCGAGATGTTCAAGAACCATTGATTGATTCCGGATCAGATCGTCCATTGTTTGAACGGGAGTTGACTCGTGAGGAACAGGCGAGACAATTAAGCAAACAATTAGAAATGGTTATCTCCCGGTCAGAATGGTGGAAAGCCATGGATATCCTGAAAGAATTAAATGAATTGAGAGATATTTCTCTGGTCAAGAAAAATGATCAGGACTTTAGCCGGAAATTGACATTCAGTACGGATGAAGCCGATAAAGTAACCCGGCGGCTAGATATCCTTTGGGATGATTTTAACCAACTGAAAGACCGGTTAAATTGGAATGAGGCGGTCGAAACGGCTTATCAGATAGACAAAATGTATCAACGGTACGGCGGATCTTTCGAGAAATATCAGGTGAAAGATTATGCGGCCAAACAAAAGTCCATGGAAAGACTGCTTAAAAGATTGTCTCCGGAGATGGAAGTCGCTGATAAAATTATCCGGGCCGATATTTTAGTCTGGCAGGAGGAATTGATCAGAGCTAATGAAATTTACCGGGAGATCATCAATGATTATTCCAAGACCCAAACTGTTGAAAAAAGAGGCGGCTATTTAAAAAAGAACATGGTGATGCTCAAGGCTAAGCTTAAGGACCGGGGTATGACAGTCAAGGAATTATTTCAACGGTTAGATGAGTTTATCGTTCAAGAGGAATGGTGGGAGGCCGAAGCTATCATTAAACGATTATATCAAATGAAAGATCATATTCTGGTGAAAGGCAGAGAGGGTGAACTTAAAGAGAGCTTAAACCTTTGCCGGGAGCAAATCAGGGAAACAACCAGACGGTTAGATGATCTTTGGGATAAATTTAACCAACAGGAGTCTCAGGAAAACTGGACCAAGTCATTAGAGATTGCTCAGGAGATATGGGGGAGCTATAAACGGTATCATTCATCCTTTGAAAAATATAATATAAAAGACTATGGGACCAGGAAAGACGCTTTGAAGACAGTCGCGGGCAGGCTGCTGAAAGAAATTGAGGTGACGGAAAAAATAGTCCAGGCCCGTGACTTGGACCGGAAAAAGGAATTAATTAAGGCGGAAATAGCTTATCAGGATATTCTGACCAACTATCTTATGACCAAGCTCGTTAAAAAGAACCGTCCGGTTTTAGAAGAGGCTTTTCAGAGGATCCAGGCTTATTTAAAAAAGGTCAGTAAAATTGCCTTTGTCTCCAAAAGAGATAATAATTCCGAAATCTATATAATGGAGCTGGACGGGCAAGACCAAACCAGATTGACTTATCATGAAGGCGAAGATGCTTTTCCGGCCTGGTCACCGGACGGTCAGAAGATCGCTTTTGTCTCTGATCGGGATGGTAACTATGAGATTTATGTTATGGATGCTGATGGAGGGAACCAAACCAGATTAACCAATAACCTGACTTGGGATGTTTGTCCCGGTTGGTCGCCGGACGGCCGGAAAATTGTTTTTGTCGCTCACCGGGAGGGTAACTGGGAGATTTATGTCATGGATGCGGACGGAAAAAACCAGATCAGATTGACTTATAACCAGGCTGAAGATACTTTCCCGGCCTGGTCACCGGACGGTCGAAAGATCGTTTTTGTTTCCAAGAGAAATGGTAATAATGATATTTATGTTATGGACGCGGACGGAAAAAACCAGACCGGATTGACCCGTAACCAGTTTGATGAGAAATTACCGGCCTGGTCACCGGACGGTCGTCAGATCGTCTTTGTTGCGAATAAAGATGATAAAAACGGGATCTATGTTATGAATGCGGACGGGAAAAACCAGATCAGTTTAACCGATAACCTGGTCGGCGCTATTGATCCATGCTGGTCGCCGGATGGCCGGAAGATCGTTTTTGTCGCTAACAAAAACGATAACTATGAGATCTATGTCATGGATGTTGAGCAAGGAACCCAAACCAGATTAACTGATAATCCGGCTTGGGATTGGGTGCCGGTCTGGTCGCCAGCCGGACACTAACAAAATTTCGAGGTAACATCATGAAAAAATCCATTCCTTTTATTATTATAGCGGTGCTGATTATCGCGGCTGTCGTTGCCGGAGGTTTTTATTTGTATCGGTCTCCGATAGAAGAAACAAACACTAAAACTATCGAGATTGATAAATCACCGGAAGTCGATGCTTTGCCGCCGGAGCCGACTCAGTCGGATTCACCGGAAGAACCGGCGCCGGGGCTGGCGGCGGAGGAGCCAATCATTCAGCCGGTTGAACCTGAAAAAGATGATCATGAGTTAAGCGTGACGGAAAAAATTATCAGGGAAGCCGATCGTTATTATCGAAAATTAGATTGGGACGAAGCGCTGGAAAAATTAGAACCGTTGTTGAGCGCTGAGGTGGATCCGGTCATTCAAAAACAGGGACAGGAATTAAAAACCAAATGTCGTACTTTCCGGAAGTTACTGGCTGATATCCCCCGTCAGGAGATGGCTCTGCTGGTCGATCTGGTCCGGATCGACTTGATCAGCGGCCGGTTCCTGGAAGGTCAGTTATTAGAGAAAACTGGTCGGGGGTTGCGGGTGCGCCTGAAAGGATTTACCGGTGAAGTTCCTTTTGACCAGATTGATTCTTACGAAGCAATTGACCCGGAGCGCCGAAAACTTCAATTGAAAAAAGAATATAACCAGCGTCTGGAATTGCTGGCTAAAGATTCAACCGCTCATCAATATTATCAACTGGCTGTTTTTTGTTATAAAAATGAACTCAGAGAAGAGGTCGTTTCTATGCTGGAAAAGGCCTGGAAAAAAAGCGACAATATTATTGCCATTGTTCAGGAAGAAGAAGTTGTCGATCTTTATGAAAGTTATCTATTCTATCGGGAGTACCGGTTGCAGACTAAGATGGATGAAACCAGGCAGAGACTGGAAGCCGGATTTCCGAAGAGTGAATACCTGGCTAAGATAAAAGAGTTACCGGACTTGGCTTCGGTTCCGATTGCGCTGGACCCGGTAGCGGTTAATGTTCCAGCGGATAATACCGGGTTAACAAATAATTCTGATCCCAGTGATTCCCGGGCTGCCGGGCCATCGGGAGGTTTGAAGCGGATCGTCAGGGATGATGAGGCGCAAAAGTTTATCGATGAGGCCGATAAGATCTATGCGCAGGGGCACAAACATTTCGTTAAGACGAAGAAATATGGCCCTGATTTTGAGAGTGAGAATGAGAAAGCGTATCTATTCTTCAGGAAAGCGGTTAGGTTATACCAGAAAGCCGAGAAGCTTAGACCGGATGACCTCTGGCTTCGTCAACGCTTTAACGAGGTCATCCAAATGGCCCGTTCAGCCCGCCGACAGAAGAAGCTGAAGAAAAAAGATGAATGATCCGGGTTACCGGTCTGAGGCCGGTTGACTTCAAGTAAAAAATCTTCCGGCTTTGATGATATCTTTTCTGATTTGATCGATCAGTTTATCAGGCGAAGAGAATTTTTTTTCATTCCTGATCTTACGGAGAATTTCCACTTCCAGAGTCCGGCCGTATAACCGCCCGTGTTTTTTCCTATTGAAATTCAACAGAAATGTTTCGACGGTGATTTTGCCGGGTCCGAAAGTTGGCCGGGTACCGATATTGGTGATACTTTTCAACCAATGACCGTTGACCCGGGAGCGGGTGGCGTAAACGCCTCGGGGCGGGACCAGTTCATGGTGTAAATCCAGGTTGGCGGTCGGAAATCCCAGCTGGCGACCGCGGCCGGAACCTCTGACCACCGTGCCGAGCAGACTGACCGGCCGGCCGAGCATCCGGGCGGCTTGTTTTAACCGGCCCTGATTGACCGCTTGGCGGATCAGCGTGCTGCTAATGATCGTTCGTTTTTTTCCGGCCGGCAAAACCGGAGCACAGATCTTCAGTTTGATTTTGCTTCGGGCGCAGAGCTGTCTGATTAAATTGATATTGCCTCGTTTCTCTTTCCCGAAAACTGTTCCCTTGGACAGAACCAGGCCAGTTGCTTTCAGTTTCCGGACAATGATCCGGTCAAAAAAATTAACGGCCGATAATTTGCTGAATGACCGGGTAAAATTTAAAACCAGCGCGACCTCTATCCCGGCTCGTTCGAGTAACAATAATCGATGGGGTAAAGAGGTGAGCAAAAGCGGCTCCGCCTTTCTTAACACTTTTTTCGGGTGATTTTTAAAGGTGAGTACGACCGGTGTCCCCTTGATCTTTCGGGACCAGCTGACGACTGTCCGGATGATCTTTTGGTGACCCCGGTGCAGGCCGTCAAATACCCCCCAGGTAACGATGGGTTTTTTTAAATTAATATTTGACAGTTTTGTTAAACTGGTTATGGTCTTCACTTCTGGTTCTCTAATTCCTTTAATTCCTGTTCGATCTTCTGGCGTTCGGCCGGTTCTAACCGGTCAATGAAAAGTACACCGTTCAGGTGGTCGATCTCATGCTGGAGGACGCGGGCTAACAATTCATCATCGCGTAAAACTATTTCCCGACCATTTAAATCCAAGGCCTGACAGGTGATTTGTTTGGATCGCTTGACCGGGGCGGTTACTCCCGGCACGCTCAGGCAGCCTTCATCATTGATGACCTGGCCGTTCCGGTCGGTGATGACCGGATTGATCAGGACCAGCTCATCCTTCGGGTTTTTTGTCAGGTTAATGACGGCCAGGCGGAACTGGTACCCGGCCTGGCTGGCGGCCAGCCCGACTCCGCCTTCTTTATACATGAGATCGAACATCCGGCGGACGATTTTCTTGAGGGCCCGGTCGATTTTATCGACCTTTTTTATTTTTTTGCGCAGTTTCCGGTTCGGATAAGTTAAAATTTTCATGTCAGATCACATTCTAATCGTTTTGTTTTGAAAGTCAAAGTATTTATTGACGTTATGAACAATGAATGGTATAGTTTACCCTTGTAATCAGCACCTAAATATAAAAATTCCATGTTAGACACCGCAAAACTTTTTACCAAAGCGCAGGAAGCTTTTAACAAGCGTAATTATGATTACGCCATTGATCTGGCCCGTCAGATAATTGATCTGAAACCGGACGACGCGCCGGCCCGGCAAATGGTCCGGAATAGCACGTTCAAATCGGTCGAATTAAAAGGTAAATTGCCGGGTAAAGTGGCCGGAGCTTTGTTCGGCTTGATCCCGTCTATCCTGATGCTCATTTTCAAGGTTTTGAAAAAACCCCATAAAGTATTACCGGCGGCTGAATCCTATCTGGCCAAAAACCCGGCTGGTATCTGGGGGCGCCGGATGATGGGGATGGCGTTGAAGGATATGAATTATATTGATAGCGCTATTCTGGAATTTGAAGGTATCCTGACGTTAAACCCGCGTGAGTTCAGTGCGGCTAAAGCGTTGGGTGAACTTTATCATCTGAAAAAAGACATCAAAAAATCCCAGCGTTATTACCAACTGGTTTTGTCCATTAAACCGGATGACGCGGAGGCGCCCCGGGCTTTGAAGAACCTGGCCGCTTTGACTAGTTTGGGTCAGGGTTGGTCACAGGCGAAAAACGCCCGTGACATGATCCGTGATAAATCAACCGCTTCTTCTTTGGAAGAGGCCAGTCAATTGACCGGAGCTGGTGGGGTGGCCGGTGAAATTCAGCGTCTGCAGGAATTGGTCAAGCAAAAACCGGATAACCCGCAAAACGTGAAGCATCTGAAAAAGATCGGGGAGCTTTATTTGCGGAGCCGGGATTATGTTAAGGCCGAAGCGGCTTACCGGCAGGCTTCACAATTGTCCCCGGCCGACGCGTCTCTTTCGATGAAGATCGGTGATATTAAATTGCTGGTTTTCGATAAGCAGCTTAAGGAGATCCGCAAAAAATTAACCGCTCAACCCCAGGACGCGCAACTGCAGCAGAATTTCAAGAAAATTCAGCAGACCAAAAGGCAATTTCAGGTTGAGGAATACCGGCGCCGGGTTAAAGCGCATCCGACTGACCTGTCTCTCCATTTTCAGCTGGGAGTCGCCTTGTATGTTATCGGTCAGGTTGACTCGGCCGCGTCTGAATTTCAGAATACTATCCGGGACCCGAAGCGCCGGATGGATTCTTATAATTACCTGGGTTGTTGTTTTATGCTCAAAAAGCATTTTGATCTGGCGGTGACGCAGTTTCAGAAAGCTTTGGCCGGTGAGCTGATCACGCCCGATCAGGATAAAAATATTCGTTACAATCTGGCCCGGACCTTTGAACAGTCCGGAGATAAAACCCGGGCTGTGACCGAGTATAAAAAAATAATGGAGATTGATATTAATTACAAGGATGTGACAAAAAAAGTAGAACAATTACGAGGATAAAAATTGTCCTGATATCTATCGGGATAAGTTCGCAGACGGCCTGACGGCCTATTGTTCATGACGTTTAAACGTTATAAACAATCTGCTTATTTAAGGAGGATTTCATGGCTCATTCCGTATCGGCGAGAAAAAGAGTTCGCCAGTCTTTGACCAAGCAGGTTCGCAATCAAACTCTTAAATCCCGGGTCAAAACGCAGGTTAAAAAAATGAGGGGGCAGTTGTCCATTCCGAAAACCCGTCCGACTGGGTCATCCGGGCGGAAAAGCGGTTCGAAAAAAACAGATTCGGCCGGGTCGACCGGTCGACCGGTTGATTTCCAGGCTGAATTGAAACAGTCTTACGTGGTTTTAGATAGAGCCGTGGCCAGTGGGGTGATGCACAAAAATAAAGCGGCCCGACTGAAATCACGTCTCACCCGCGCGGTTAATAAATCAGTCGGCGCGCAATAATACTGAACCGCCATGACAGGTATTCTTTATTTGGTCAGTACGCCGATCGGTAATCTGGAAGATATTACCTTACGGGCTTTACGGGTGTTAAAAGAAGTTGATCTGATTGCCTGCGAAGATACCCGTCAGGCGGCCAAATTACTCCGTCACTATCAATTCAAAAAACCACTCCGGTCTTATTTCGAGCACAATAAGTTCCAACGGGCTAAATTTATTCTGGAAGAACTGGCGGCCGGGAAAAAAGTCGCTTTGATCTCAAACGCGGGCACGCCGCTGGTTTCCGATCCCGGTTACGAGTTAGTCCGGCAATGCCTGGCTCGGGACATTAAAGTTATTCCCGTGCCCGGTCCGACGGCTTTGATCAGCGCGCTGATCATTTCCGGGTTACCCCCGGACCGTTTTGTCTTTGAGGGTTTTTTGCCCCTTAAGCCGGCCAAGCGAAAAAAAAGACTGGCCGCGCTCCGGTCGGAACCCCGAACCATTATTTTTTATGTCTCACCTTATAAACTGCGCCAGACTTTGGAATTGATCCTGGAATATCTGGGTGATCGTCCGATCGGGTTGGTAAAAGAATTGACAAAATTATATGAGAACAGTCAACGGGGGCGAGTTTCGGAAATTCTGGAGCGACTCCAGGATGAAAAAATTCGGGGGGAATACACCTTGTTGGTCAAAGGGTTTGAGTAAAGCATCCTGTCTGTTCGAGTCGATTAGTACCGGCCGGGGTCGGTTTCGTCAAAGTTAAAAAGATGGCGGTCGACAAACCGGTGAATGCTGGCCAGATCCTGCCAGAAGGCCCGGAAATGTTTTTTCTCGTGTCCAAAATCATCCGTCCAGGAAGGATCCCATTCCTGATTATAACCAATGCAGCCAGCCAAAAGAGCGACCGTTAAAGCCGTCAGGCAAAGTACTCTTTTTAACATATTGTTTTCCCCTTAATTAATTATATCAGGTTTCGTTGATGCTTAACTATAGCAATCATCGCTTATGGGGTCAACCCCGTTAGAGATAGGTCGTCCGGATAGTTTATGTCTGGACGACCGTGAATTATTTTTCCAGCCAATGTTACTTTAGGAGTTTTACTTATGATTAAAGCGACCCTTAACTATAACAATCATCTCTAACGGGGTCAAGGAAATTTTTATAAATAATCATCGTTAAAAAAAAGGTTGGCCCTGTTAGATATTATGGTATAACTATGGGCTTTAATTTTAGCTGATGCCACGCCCGAACCTCGTGCCCGACTACGTCGTTTCCGCCAGAGGACGGATCTGCCTCAGGCACTGACAGGCGG
>DAOWBV010000197.1 GCA_030633885.1 Planctomycetota bacterium | reverse complement strand
GCGAAAGCCAAATCGCTGAAAATAAAACCTGGTTTTTTTAAGGATGTTGATATACATATCCATGTTCCCGCCGGTGCTATTCCGAAGGATGGACCTTCGGCTGGTTTGACCATGGCCGTTTCTTTGATTTCACTGCTGCGCGGGCAATCGGTTCGGCCCGACGTGGCGATGACCGGGGAGATTACTTTACGGGGGAAAGTGTTACCGGTCGGCGGAATTAAAGAAAAAGTTCTGGCCGCCCGCCGGGCCGGGATCAAAACCGTTTACCTGCCGAAGAGGAACAAAAATGATTTAAAAGAGATACCACCGGCGATCCTCAAGGGCATGAAATTTATTTTTGTGGAGAACATTGCGCAAGCATTGAAGACGATCTTCCGAAAATGAACCTCAAAAAAGTATTTACCCTCATTTTAGCCGGCGGGAAAGGCGAGCGATTAGAGCCGTTGACCAGGCATCGGACCAAAGCGGCCGTGCCTTTTGGCGGTATTTACCGCATCATTGATTTCTCCCTCAGCAACGCCATTAACTCTCATCTGCGTAAAATCGTGGTGTTGGTCCAATATAAATGTATATCCTTGAACCGTCATTTGCGGGACGGCTGGAATTTTCTTTCTTCCGCGCTGGGGGAATATATCGAATCGGTTTCACCGCAACAACGGGTCAAAGATAACTGGTACTTGGGTACGGCGGACGCGGTTTACCAGAATATCTATTCCATTAAAAAGGAAGATCCGGATTACGTGTTGATTCTGGCCGGGGACCACGTTTATAAAATGGATTACTTGGAGATGTTACGGACCCACGTGGAGAAAAAAGCCGATGTTACGGTCGGGGTGGTCAAGGTGCCGCAAGCGGATTGTCATTTGTACGGGATCGTCAAAGCTGATGCCGATGGTTGCCTGACTGGTTTTCAGGAAAAACCACAACAATCTTCGTTGTTTGAGAGTGATCAGGCGGTCTCGACCGCGACTGGCGAGCCCAAGCGCTGTTTAGCTTCGATGGGGATCTATGTCTTTAACGCCAAGGTGCTTTACGATATTATGTCGGCCGACGACAAAAAAAACAACAGTACGCACGATTTCGGGAACGACGTTTTGCCGTCGTTAACGGAAAACAGTAATTACCGGACCGTGATTTTTAATTTTGCGGACCGACAGACCGGACAGCCACGTTACTGGCGGGACGTGGGGACGATTGATGCTTATTACCAGGCGAATATGAATCTGGTGACGGTCCAGCCGGTCTTTAATCTTTATGATCGGGACTGGCCGTTGCATACTTATCAGATCCAGGCCTCGCCGCCGAAGTTTGTTTTTTCCCGGGAGGAACCGGGCCGTCGGACGGGTACGGCTTTGGATTCACTGGTTTGTCAGGGCAGTATTATCAGCGGTGGTTTGGTCCAGCAAAGTATTCTTTCGCCCAATGTCCGGGTTAACAGTTACGCCGATGTTTCGGAATCGATTCTTTTTGAAGGAGTGGAAGTCGGTCGCGGCGCGAAAATAAAAAAAGCAATTATTGATAAGGATGTCAGGATCCCCGAAGGGATGATAATTGGTTATGATTCGTCCGAAGACCTGAAACGTTTTATGGTTAGTCCCGACGGGGTAGTGGTGATTTCCAAAGGAGAAACTTTATGAAGATACTGATTATCGGTGCCGGGGTGGTCGGCTCCAACCTGGCGGAAGAACTTTCCGAAGAGGGTCATGATATTGTCATTATTGACCACGACGCGGAAAAGATAAAGAATTTAGCTGGATCGCTGGACGTGTTGGCCATTACCGGGAGTGCCGCCCGGCCGAGTGTTCTGAAATCAGCCGGCGTGGGAAGCATGGAGATGATCATTGCTGTGACCAACGTGGATGAAGTTAATATCATTGTCTGTATGATCGCCCATCAGTTGGGGGTCAAAAAATGTATTGCCCGGGTTCGGAATGAAGAATACGCGGTGACGCCGGTAGTCGATTTGAAAAAAATTGCGCATCTGGACCGGATCATTAATCCGGAACAGATCGTGGCCCAATCATTGGAAGAGATATTGGAGACACCCGGAGCGACGCATGTGGCTAAATTTGCCAATGGTCAGATTCTGTTACGTGGTTTTGATGTGCCAGAGGATTCTTCAATTGTTGGCAAGACCCTGGCTGAATTGAAAGAGATCTCGGATATGGAAGCTTTCCTGATCGTCGGGATTGCTCGGAATGGGACGATGATTATTCCTACCGGTTCCGATGAGATCCGGGTCGGGGATAATATTTTTGTTCTAGTTTCCCGGGATACTTTGTCCATGTTTCTGCCGTTGATCAAAAAAAGGATCTGGGGCGTGCATCGGGTAATGATTTACGGCGCGGATCTGATCGGTCTGAATCTGGCGGGTAAGCTGGTCGGTAAGGTCAAAGAGGTGGTGGTAATCGAAGAGAATGAAGAAAAGGCTAAAGCGGCCGCCGCCCAGGTTCCGAAAGCGATCGTACTGAAAGGTCGGGGGACTGATTTGGATCTGTTGAAAGATGCTAATATCGCGGAAACTGATTTTTTCTTGGCGCTTTCATCGGATAATGAGAATAACCTGGTGGCCAGTATTATGGCCAAAAAATACGGCGCCAAGCGGACGGCCGTGTTGACTCAAGATCCTGATTACGTGGCGGTGCTGGAATCGATGGAAATGGACGTAGTGGTTAACCCTCTTTTAATTACGGTTAGCGCGATTCTGGAATATATCCGGCGCGGTGATGTTCGGCACGTGGTTAAACTGGAGGATTCCGAAGCAGAAGTGATTGAACTGGTCGCCCAGACTCATTCCAAGATTGTCGGTAAACAGTTGAAAGATATTAAGTTTCCGGCCGGTGCCCTGGTTGGGACGATTATCAAAGGAAAAACTCCGGTTATCCCGCGGGGGGATACGATCATTAAACCAAACGAAAAAGTTATTTTATTCGCTTTGCCGGAAGCGATCAAAAAAATAGAAAAATTATTCGCGGTAAAAAGATGAACAAACGTTTAGTTCTTCATACGCTTGGTACGATCCTGATTTTCATGGGGATCATTATGGTTATTCCCCTGATAGTTTGTTTTGCTTATCAGGATGACGGTAATCCGTATAAAGCCGGTGAGTGGAAATCTTTTCTGGTGACCATGGGTGTTTCTTTTACCGCCGGCATCTGTCTGCGGTTGCTTTTCGGGTCGAGCCGGAAGGATACTTTAGGGGTGAGGGAAAGTTTTGCCGTCGTAGTCTTTACTTGGGTG
>DAOWBV010000167.1 GCA_030633885.1 Planctomycetota bacterium | reverse complement strand
TTTTGTAACTAACTCATGTCTGAAGTGTTATAACGATATGGAAAATAAAAATGTTTTCTTTTAAACAAGCAACCTTACTCCAAACCAAAAAACAGGTGGTCATCGCCCTGCGGTTCGTGATCCTGCTCAGCATGACCGTCATGGCCTGCTGGGGCCAAAAGATCGCCGTGATCCCGGCCCCGGTTTACCTCGCCCTGCTGGCCTTTTTGATAAATACCCTGTTGGTCTATCTGGAATATTTTAACCTGCTCGATCAGACCAAAACCCTGGCGCTGGGCTTTATCATTGATATCATTGCCATGACCTTTCTGGTCTATTACTCCGGTGGTCCGGAGATCCACCGTTTTTACCTGGTTTTTTTAATCACCATCTTAATCACGGCGACCGCCCATACCCTGATCGCCGCTTTTGTCACCTCCTTTATTGTTTCGATCATCTACGGGATCATCACCCTGCAATACCAGGGCGGAGAAACGACGATATTGTTATCCTTCGCTTTCCTGAGCAAAATCGCTTTCCTTTTTACGATTTCCACATTTATTGGTTTTCTTTCCGAAGAAGTGGAACGAGAGCGTCGGGAAAAGGAAGAAGTCAAAGCGGAGTTGCTGAAAAAAGAAAGACTGGCTCTGGTCGGCCAGTTATCCAGCGGATTAGCCCATGATTTTTTTAATATCCTGGGCGGCCTGAAAAAATTAATCGATTTTTCACTCCAGCAAAACGATTCACCGGCTGAACAAAAAAAAGTGATGGAATTGGCCAGCAGTGGTCTGGATCGGTCTTTGACGATTGTCCAAAACTTGCTGACTTTTTCCCGGAAACCCACGCCCCGATTAACCGCCACGGAAATAGATAAAATCATGAATGAAGCCCTGATGTTAGTAAAAAATGATTTTGATCAGGATAAAGTAAAAATAATCAAAGAATTCGAACCACTGCCGGCCATCCAGGCAGATCCGGGTCAACTGCATCAGGTGTTTCTTAATCTCTTACTCAACGCCCGGCAATCAATGACCACTCAGGGCGGCGAAGTTCGAATAAGGTTAACATCGGTTAAAGACGATATAGAAATTGAGGTAGCTGATACGGGTTGCGGGATCGATCTGAAAATAAAAGATAAAATATTTGAACCCTTTGTCTCCAGTAAAACCACGCCGAAAAAAGGCGGGGGCGGCGGGATCGGCCTGGGACTCTATGTTTCCCAGGAAATCATCCATGCTCATAATGGTTCGATCAATATTGACAGCGAACCGGATCGGGGAACCAGAGTGATTATTAAATTACCGATAAGAAACTGAATTGCTGTAGCTGCGGGGCTTGTCCCCGCCCCGTCTGTTTGTCATTCCGCACTTGATGCGGAATCCAGACTGAGTTATAGCTTCATCTGGATTCCCGCTTTCGCGGGAATGACATGAAGAATCTGGCGACCGCAAGGGTCGCAGCTACATCAGAATAAAATTTTAACTGAACTGATATATCTAGGTTTTAAGGAAAAAATATGTCACAAGGAAGAGTATTAGTCATTGATGATGAAGAAATCAGCCGCGTCCTGCTGAACAAAGTCCTGGCCAGCTGGAATATCGAAGTGGAAGTCGCTTCCAACGGACAGGAAGCACTGAGAATACTACAGCCGGACCGATTTGAACTGGCTCTGGTCGATCTGAAGATGCCCGGTCTGGATGGGATCCAGGTCCTGGAAAAAATAAAGAAGATCGACCCGGCAGTGGACATTATTATTATGACCGCTTTCGGCACCATTGAAACCGCGATCGAAGCGATCAAAAAAGGAGCTTTGGATTACATCACCAAACCGCTTGACCTGGACAACGTTAAAATAATAATCGAACAGGCCTTAAAAACAAAAAAGATCGCCCGCGAAATAGAAAACCTTAAAACTTATCCTGATCAACGGACTTCCTTCAATGATATGATCGGTTCCAGTCCGGCCATAAAAAAAGTTTATCAACTGATCGAAAAAGTGGCCACCACCGATGCTTCCGTCCTGATCCAGGGCGAAACCGGAACGGGCAAGGAATTAGTTGCCCGGGCCCTGCATTTAAACAGTTCACGCCGGGACAAGAAATTCGTACCCCTACCTTGCGCCACTTTAGCGGAAACGTTGCTGGAAAGCGAACTCTTCGGTTATGAACCCGGCGCCTTTACCGGCGCGGTGAAACGTAAAATCGGTATGATCGAATTCGCCGACGGCGGCACGCTCTTCCTGGATGAGATCGCTGATGTCTCGCCGGCCACCCAGATGAAACTACTGCGGGTCCTGCAGGAAAAAGAATGCACCCGGCTGGGCGGCAATCAGACGATCAAAGTCAATATCAGGTTGGTCAGCGCGAGCAATAAAAATCTGTCCGAGGAAGTCGAAAAAGGTAACTTCCGGAACGACCTGTTTTACCGGATCAACGTGTTAACCATTACCCTGCCGCCCTTACGTGATCGCCGGAGAGATATTCCCATCCTGGCCCAGCATTTTCTTGATAAGTTCAATCGGAAAAATAAAAAAAAGGTTAAAGGCATTTCACTGCAAGCCATGGTCATGTTAAGCCAGTTCCAATGGCCCGGTAACGTACGCCAGCTGGAAAATATTATTGAAAGAGCCGTTTCATTGGATACCGACGGCCTGATCACGCCGGACGACCTGCCGGAACATATTGCTCAAGATATATCCGTAATAACCAAAAGTTCGTCCAGATCAAGTGATGATGATCCTTCTCAAAGCACCCTGAAACAAGTAATCGAGACAGTGGAAAAAGATTATCTGGTCAGTTTACTCAAATCGCTCAAAGGAAATGTTTCGGAAGCGGCCCGACGGTCCGGTCTGGCCCACGCCACTTTCTACGAAAAATTAAAAAAGCATAAGATCAATCCAGCCGAATATCGAAGTTAGCATTTTCTAATATTACCTGAGCTTCTCAGGTAATACTTCACTTTTTATTCTTCTTTGTCCGACAATTATTTTTTGAGTTTTTATATTTGCGCAATATTTTTTGCGCGCAGGGATTACAAAACCCATGAGAAACCTTGGTGTTGACAACAGATTTCACTTTTCTTAACTGTTTTCCACAAACACAACAAATAACTCTCATGATAAACTCCTTCTTAAAATCTCCGCCAGGAATCAAAGGCCGGACTGTTGACCGGTAAATAATGTATCTGCCTGCCGGCAGGCAGAGCTTGCCCCCGCCATAATAGGCAACCACTCGCCAGAGGACGAGTCCGTCCTAAGGCGGACAAGGGTCGCAGCTACAACAGAAATAATAACAAGTTATTTTAATAATGAACATCTTTCGGCGCCGGGGATCTTTCCGGTCCCGGACCCCGAGTGATATCTTCTTCCTGATCCGGTTCAACCGGTATCGGTTTTTGCGGTTTGTTCGGATTCTTCCTGAATTGCACCCGGACATGACGTGATTCCCAAACCTTCAGAGTTTCTTCTGGTTTCGGAGTAGATTTTATTGCAGTTGCATTTAAATCGGTCCCGCTATCAATACTTTTTGAAACAGCCGGGGCCGAATCAGATGACTGAGCCGTTGTTTCTTGTTGATCTTCCACAGCGTCATTCAACATGAAAAAAAACAGAACCAACAAGAATATGACAGCTCCACCCACCCCGATAATCATTCCGATTAATTTTTTACTATCCATGACTTATATCTCCTTTACTCCGACGAGTCCGGATTAAAATCTCCGCCAGGAATCGAACACCGGCGTATCAACCGCCAGATACCAATCGGGCGGAGCGGCTAAAAGATTGGTGTCGTAAATATATTCACCTGATTTCGCCCAACCGTAACCGGATCCACTGTAACGCCAGCCCCTTCTTTTATGAGTCATGGAACCGACCACCCGAAGATTACCTTTCCTCTGAGCCAGATCACAGTGCCAGTTGCCCTGACTGGAAAAGATCGCCGCGTGCATTTCCATATTATAGGGCGCCGCGGATGTGATCGTCACATCTTTAAGAGCCATAATACCGACCGCTGAAGACACCGTCGGATCATAATCAGAATTTTCCTCATAAGTATATCCGTTAGCTTCACTCCAAACCACGCCCGGCGGAGTGTCTTCGATCACCACACCGTTTTCTTTTAAAACATAAGCTCTGTCACCACCACCATCGACATAACGAATACTACCGGTAATATCAACTTTATCCATAGTCGCCACGGTTACCCGACCGTTAATGTCACCTTTAATTGAAGTCACCGCGTTTTGAACAAAGATCAATTTATTAGCCGGTAACGGATAAGTACCGGTTTTCAAAACACTGCCATCGGAAATCTTTTTAGCCGTAATTTTCACC
>DAOWBV010000151.1 GCA_030633885.1 Planctomycetota bacterium | reverse complement strand
TTCCATCGCCCTTTTCCATAATCCCCAGAACAGGGATCTCTATCTGGCAATAGTTTTGGATATCGGCGATAAAAAACAGCAACTGGATGCCTTGGTAACTAAGCTGAGTCCCGGAGGAGATAAGGAAAGTTATAAATATAAAAATATAGAGATACGTTCTCTTGGAGCTTTGCATTACGCCTATCTCGACACGAAATTTTTGTTAAGCCCCCAGAGAGAAGCCGTGGAATTAATCATTACCAATTATCAGGCACTGCCTCAGGCGCCGCTTACGGATTCGGCCTTGTTTAAAAAAGCAAAAATAAAGGTGTCTCCCGATAATAGTGCCATGCTATTTTATCTTAACCTGGAGCAGATTTTGAGTGCCTTTGGTGCCGACATTCCAGGTGAAGTTAAGGGTTTTCTCGAAGGCATCGGTCTTGACAGTATTAAATTCATTGCCGCTTCGCTTAGTTTTCATGATAATGGTTTGATCAAGGAAAAAATTTATATTGATACGCCAACCGATCAGAGAAGGGGTCTGACCAAATTATTTACTGAAGCCAAACCCTGTGAATTATGGCTGGATCAGATCCCTCAAAATGTCCTTTCCTATAGCGCCATTCACCTGGAACCAGTTCAAGCCTGGACTGAGATTCTAACTATAATAAAATCATTGCCCTTGCCAATATCGGAGAGTCCTGGGGAAATGATAGGGACGCTTGAGCAAAAACTGGGATTTTCGATTAAAGATGATTTCCTTGCTTCTCTGGGCGATAATTTTGTCGCTTATTCTATGTTTCCTGAAGCCGGGGGAATATTACCGGATCAGGTCACTATAGTCAAACTTAACGATAAAGAAAAATTTGAATCCTGCGCCGATAAATTTGCGATCGCGACTGAGTCACCACTTAAGGAAATACCCTTTAAGAATTATCTGATCAAAGGATCCTTTAATGCTGCAAAGTTAATGGTTCTGGCAGGAGAATCTGATCCATCATTTATGAGGTCATCGTTCCCAGGTTTTGGTGTGGCCGGAGGTTTTTATTATTTTATTAATAATGACTATCTTTATTTGTCTGAAAACGCGCATAGCCTGAAACGGGTTATTTTAAGAATCCAGAAAAAAATGCCGACTCTGGCCACTGACCCTAAATTCAAAGATCTCCCGGCCTCTAATTCTCAAGTGGTTTTTTACCTGGATGTCGAGCAGGGCTTTAATCTGGTTTATAACTCTTTGGTCCCCCTCGCTCAATTCGCGGTCCAAATCATGGCTCAAATACCGTTTCTTTTCGATAGCCCGGGGGCCCAAATGGGCTTGGAGATGGTCAATGATATTTTACCCCGATTGCCCTTAGGTGAAACTATCGGTCAGCACCTTTCTTCTGTCTACAGCACCGTTAAGGCAGATAAAGAAGGGATGACGATTGATTCTTCTTCTTCATTCGGTTTTACTCCAATGACCATTGGCGGGACCGCCATTATCGCCGCCATCGCCATACCAAATCTGCTCTCTTCAAGAAAAATGGCTAATGAAGTGTCGGCCGTATCTGGTTTGAGAACGTTAATGGCGGTGGAAGCAACTTGGAGGCAGCAGGATGCTGATCGTAATGGAACGAAGGACTACTGGACTTATGATATTTCCTGTTTGAATCGGATCTTTCGAGCTGACAACGCGACCAAGGTATCAATGATTGATATAGCGTTTGCTAAGGCCGATGCCAAACCAGCAGATTTTTCTGGTGGCAATAAGCCATTTGGAACATGGCCGATGATAGAAGACTGGTCTACAGTCGGGCTCAAGACGATGCCAAAGTCCGGGTACTACTTCAAGGCGATGGTTTTAAACGAAAATGGTCAGCCTTATAACAGTAATACGGTTGGAAGCAATAACGTCGCGGCGACCAATAGCGATCAGTTTGCCTTTGTGGCCTATCCGGCCGAGTACGGGGTCTCGGGCAGAAGAACCTTTATTGTTAATCAGAACGGTACGGTATATGCCAAGGATTTAGGACCTGATTTCGGGGTTAGACCGGAAGCACCACCTCTAAAACTTACGCCGGAACTGGAAAAAGAGATCCAGTCATTAATCCAAGAACTTGGAGTAGACTCTCCCGATATACGGGAGAAAGCAACTGACCGTTTGGCCGAGATAGGTAAACCATCACTGAAATATTTAAACGGGGTCGTCGAACACAAAGATGCTGAAGTCAAATTCAGGGCTAAGTTGATCATCAAGCAAGTGACCCAGCCTAAATTATTGCCTATTGATCAATGGCCTGCTATGGATCCAACTACTGAAGGTTGGGGAGCAGCCGACTTTTGAGAACGTGATCAGCCGAAAAGAATTTTAAAATAAATTAATTCTTGGTAGGCAACGGGGTGCCTGAAACGCGCCGTTATTTTCTTAAATGGACCATCAAAACCGAGATATCAGCCGGGGTGACGCCGGCGATCCGGCTGGCCTGCCCGAGCGAGACCGGTTTGACTCGGTCCAATTTTTCCCTGGCCTCCCGGCTTAGATGCGTTAATTTCAGATAATCGATCTGACCCGGCAGGGGCTTGTTTTCCAACCGTTTGAATTTTTCTATCTGGTTTAATTGCCGCTTAATATAACCTTCATATTTCATTTCAATTGTTACCTGCTGTTGAGCCCCGGGTGATAATCTCAATTTTTTCAGGTCCGGACTCCGCCCGGCGATCTTTTTCCAATTCATCTCCGGTTGCTTTAACCATTGAGATAATAATTTTTGCTTGTAATAAGTGCGGCTAAGTATTTTCCGGGCTTCTTTGATCTGTTTTTCTTTTTGGTCCAGTGACCGCTTCAATTTGGATTTGATCAATCCGAACTTATGTCCGTAGGGCATTAAACGGCGGTCGGCGTTATCGGACCGGAGCAGGAGACGGTACTCGGCGCGGGAAGTGAACATCCGGTAGGGTTCGAGCGGATTCAGTGTGATCAAGTCATCGATCAACACGCCGATATAGGCCTCGGATCGTAACAAAATAAACGACGGTTGTTTTTTTAATTTCAAGGCGGCATTGATCCCGGCCATCAATCCCTGGGCGGCGGCTTCTTCGTAACCGGAAGTACCGTTGATCTGGCCGGCGTGCCAGAGGTTTTTTATCCGCTTGGTTTCCAGAGTCGGTTGTAACTGGGCGGCTGGGACAAAATCATATTCAATGGCGTATCCGTATTTCAGGATCTCTGCTTTCTCGAGGCCCTTGACCGAATGGACCATCTTTTTCTGAACATCCGCGGGCAGGCTGGTGGAGATTCCGTTACAGTAGACTTCGTCAGTGTTCAACCCTTCGGGCTCTAAAAAAAGCTGATGACGGGTCCGGCCGGCGAACCGGGTGATCTTGTCTTCAATGGATGGGCAATAGCGTGGGCCGGCGGCCTTGATCTGGCCGGTGAATAATGGCGCCCGGTCGATATTTTGTCTGATTATTTGATGGGTTTTTTCGTTCGTGTAAGCGATATAGCAGGGTATCTGTTTTCGGTTGATTTTTTTAGTGGAAAAAGAGAACGGTTGCGGGTGTTGATCGCCCGGTTGGAGGCGAAACTGTTTAACGTCGAGGGTTCGACCGTTCAAACGGGGCGGGGTGCCGGTTTTGAGACGGCGGACTTCAAATCCTAATTTTCGGAGACTGCCGGAGATATTTTCCGCGGACGGTTCATTGATCCGGCCGCCTTTGGTTTTTTTCGGGCCGATATGGATCAGGCCTTTCATAAAAGTACCGGTGGTCAGGATGACGGCCCGGCCGGTATAAGTTTTACCTGATCGACATTTAACGCCGGTGGCTTTATTTCTTGATGTAGCGGAAGGCTTTAGCCTTCCATTTGATGGAGACCTAAAGGTCTCCGCTACAGTAAGGATTTTTTCAACCATTTCTTCTTTAAGAGTCAGATTATTTTGTGATTCCAGAACCCGGCGCAGGTAGCGGTGATATTCTTTTTTATCGGCTTGGGCGCGGGGTGATCGGACGGCTGGACCTTTGCTGGTATTAAGCATCCGGAACTGGATACCGGTGGCATCGATTGCTTTTCCCATTTCACCGCCCAGGGCGTCAATTTCACGGACCAGTTGTCCTTTAGCCAGTCCGCCGATGGCCGGGTTGCAGGACATTCGGGCAATAGTGTCGAGACTGATGGTCAGGACCAGGGTGGAGAAACCCATTCGGGCGGTCGCCAGGGCGGCTTCACAACCAGCGTGACCGGCACCGACGACTATCACGTCATATTTTTTTGAAGAACGCATATTGATAATGGAGTGATATCAACGAGGTGAAACCTCGTTGTCTACCAGACAATGTGGCGGTAGACAACGACCTTCATGGTCGTTGATATTTTATTATTTATCGACACTTATTTGAGACAGATCAGCAATTTGGCTGGAGTAGAGTTTGTTTATCTGTGACATCAGGAGAATGCGGTTGTCACGTAATGATTGGTCTTCAACGTTAACAAATACCTTCTCGAAAAAGGTATGGACCGGGCCCGTAAATACGCGGGCGTAAAGGTCGGAGGCCTCATGGTATTTTTGTTCATTGATCAGTTGCTGGATCTGATCTTTATTCTGTTGATAAGTTTCCCAGACTTTTTTTTCTTCCGGTTCTTTTAAAAGATCCGGTTTGACCTCGCCGGTGACACTGACTTTTTTACCGATCTTATAAGTTCTTTCCACGACCGTGACCAGCTGGGGCCAGATCGGTTGCCGGGAAAAATCCCGGAGCATGTTTAACCGGTTCGTGCATTGCGGGATCCGGTCAAAAGAAGTTTTCAGGGTGGCCCGGATCAGGTCGATCTTAT
>DAOWBV010000227.1 GCA_030633885.1 Planctomycetota bacterium | reverse complement strand
TAATAATAAAAAAAACTTCTAAATCGAGACTAAGGCTGATCTGGAGGTAAACACTATATCCTGTGTTTGATGGGTGGCTTTATACTACAAATAGTGCCTATTGATGGTATCGGGCGGCTCCCGGGGACGGGAATATATTTTTCCTAAAAATTTATTTTTTTTCTTGCCCTGAGCCTGTCGAAGGGTTGACTTATGACCTGATGGGAATTTGTTCCACTTGGTTCTTCAATCCAGCATTTTATGATATTTGGATTGACCCCTTTAGAGATTAGTGATATTATCTTAATATTGGATAGCAGATATTATAATTTTGAAGTTAGACTAATATTGAAAGAAAACCATTGTAACGTCCCGATGAACCCGAAGGGTCCGCGTCCAGCGAATATCGGGGCTATCTCTAACGGGGTTGACAAATCCCAATTACGGGGTATAATTATTTTGTTCCTAAAAGATTGGACTTGAGAAAGATGACTGCCGCTAATATATTCGCCTGGATTTTATTTGGCGCGATCGGTCTGGCCGCGTTCATGATCGGCAAAAGGCGGAGCGCTGCTCCGTTGCTCATCATCGGGATCCTTTTGATGGGTTACCCGTACTTTATTTCCGATACGCTCGCCTTGTACCTGATCGGAGTTCTTTTGACTGTATCCTTATTTGTTTTTCGGGGGAAATAGTTGGTTAAACGGAACGACGAAACAACTGAATGACTGAACAACAGAAATTAATCAGTTAAATCCCCGCCAAAGGCGGACCCGCCTCTGGCGGGCGTAAGATCTGTGTTAATCAGCGTCCTATTCAGTTCTTCTTCCGAAAAAGAGTCACATCCTTAGCAATAAAACTTACTTCAGCGGACCACTGACCGGCCAGCCATTCGAATGTCTCCCGGGCGAAAAAGCAGACGTGAGATAGCTCATTAGTGTAATGCCAGCCCTTGAACTCATCACCTTCCGGCGCGAGTTTGGTCATTATCCCCAGCCATCCGCCAGTTTTAAGGCAACCCCATAACCGATCAAGCTCTTTTTTGGGCTGATGCAGATGCTCAACCACTTCTGTGGCCGTAATAAAATCGTATTTCTTCTCGAAAACTAATGGGTTTTGGGCATAAAAGGGATCGTAAATAGCCATGGAATGACCGGCTTCCTGGAACATGACTGAAATGGTCGGACCCGACCCGGACCCGAAATCCAGTCCGGAACTTTTCGGGTTCAGCCGTTCTTTCAGGGGATTAAATAACCGGCCCAGAAAACGGCGGTATTCCGGGTCATCCGGCGAGTTTTCGTGGTGCTCATACTCGGCCTTTTCCGCTTCCCGGGACAAAAACTGTTCCGGCGGGACGAATATTAAGCGGCAGGTAGGACATTTCCAATAATCGCGCTTTTTATCGCGGTGGAATTTGTCAGTGTTTTTTGTTTGGCAAAGAGGGCAGATCATGGATTATGTTTTTTAGCGGACCGGATTGTTTTGTATTCAGTAAATTGTTTTCTTCTGATTTGATCTTTGACCAGTCCCTCTAACTTGACCCATTCTTTTTTCGACAATGTTTTATCTCTGTCCTGTCCGTTGGTCTGTTTTGAAGTTTTCGTAAGGTTCCTTTCTTGCATTTTGCTCCTGAATGCGTCTATGTCCCGCGTCACTTCTTCTTATTCGTTACCAAGTAATTTGTTTAAATTATAAGATTCGTAAATTTTATCTCTTTGGAATCGTATGTGGATAACAGCTGTCGATACTTCAAACTGAACGCTTATTTTTTCTTCAATCAGATCCCGAAGAAAATCAGTTGTTGTCTGTTTCGGAATTTGTTTTGCATTAAGACTTTTAACTGTTTCTTGAAGTTTTTCTTCAAGCTGAATTTTCGGTGCTAATATCAATCCGGCAAAGCAGTTTGCCTGCCATTCCATCGGGTTTTGTTGGTATTCAGGCAAGCTTAAGTAGTATTGTTTCCAGTCGGTCAGTGAATTAAAATCGTGATGGCGAAAAAATTGAGGATGGAGAATAATGTGTCCGACTTCGTGAGCCAGGGTGAATCGATAACGGTTAATACGTTCTTGGAAAATAAATTCATCGACGGCAATAGATTTTTGGTTACCATAAGTGAATCCT
>DAOWBV010000189.1 GCA_030633885.1 Planctomycetota bacterium | reverse complement strand
TAGGTTAAGGTTAGGATGCCTGTTTAGTCAAAAGGTCAAGTAATTAGGCTGGTTCCACCTTACCTTAAACCCTACTACCATACCGGCTTCTTAACCCTTACCTTTACACCCACAGACATTTTTTAAGACTTGATATTTTGATCATACAGTCATCATTCTGGTCAGATTTTTGTAGCGGGATTTCACTTCTCGACTGGCAGTTCGTTTTAATCTCTCCAACCCGAAATCCTCGATCGTAAAAGACGCGATGACGTTACCGTGCAGCAACGCTTTTTTGATGGTCTTAAAAGACAGGTCCGGCGCCTGGGCCAGGTAACCCATCATCCCGCCGGCAAAAGAATCTCCGGCTCCGGTCGGATCCCGGACCACTTCCACCGGATAACCGGGAATGGCAAAGAAATCTTTTTTCGTGATCAGCAAAGCGCCGTGCTCGCCCTTTTTCACGATCAACAGCTTCGGCCCCCATTTCAATATTTCCCGGGCCGCGCCGATCAGGTGATACATCCCCGTCAATTGCAGGACCTCTTCGTTGTTAACGATCAAGCCATCAATGTTCTTGATCAGCTTTAAGAAAGCTTTTTTCTCATTATTAATCCAGTAATCCATCGTATCACAAACGACGAATTTCGGCCTGGCGATCTGGTCCAGCACGCTTTGCTGTAACTGAGGACTGGCGTTGGCCAGAAAAACGTATTTAGATTTTTTGTATTCCTTTGGTATCTTCGGCTGGAACGAACCGAAAGTATTCAGCTCGACCGCGATCGTGTCCCGACCGCACATATCTTTGTGGTAACGGCCGTGCCAGCGAAACGTTTTTCCCTTTTCCACTTTTAAGCCAAGTAAACCTACTTTGCGGGCCTTTAAAAACTCCAGTTCTTCCATCGCGAAATCTTCGCCGACCACGCCGACCAGATTAACGTGCTTAAAAAAACTGGCGCTGTAAGAAAAATAAATGGCCGAGCCGCCTAAAATACTATCCGCCTTCCCCATCTGAGTCTCGATCGTATCAAAAGCAATTGAACCAACCACTAATAATGACATAAATACTCCTCGTAAAGCACCAAATTTCAAGCATCAAATAACAAACAAATCTCAAATTACAATAACCAAATGACCAAAACAGTTCGTTCGGACCTATCGCTTCGCACTTTTTCGCTCACCGCCCCTTAACTAAATTGAAAAGTATGCTTCGGGATTGGAATTTGATTATTGTGATTTATTTGAAATTTGTTACTTGTCATTTGGAATTTGATATCAACTTAATTGCTTCTTCTATCCTGGTAATCGCTTTTTCCTTGCCGACCAGTTCGATCGTCTCGAAAATACCCGGGCTGACGCAGGTCCCGGTCAGGGCCACCCGGATCGGCTGGGCCACGTCCTTGAATTTCAGGTTTTTCTGTTTGGTCAGGTCACGTAAAAAACCCTCAAGTGTCTCCTGGTTAAGATCACTCATGTTTTTCAGTCCGTCCCGCACGGCGCTCAAAATTTCTTTCGAACCGTCTTTTTTCAGGAATTTCTCCACTGATTTTTGATCGTAGTTAAGTTCCGGCGTAAAGAAAAACCCGGTCGCCTCGGTTAACTCGCTCAAGGTTTTCGCCCGCTCCCGGTAAAGTTCCATTAACTTCATTAATTCTTTTTCCGGAACAGACTTCAGATCATAACCGGCTTTTTCGAAAAACGGTTTAGCTAACGCGAACAAATCGGCCGGTTCCATTTTTTTCAGATACTGGTTATTCATCCAGGTCAGCTTGGCGAAATCAAATTTAGCCGGGGTGTGGCTGACCCGTTCCATGGTAAAACGTCGCACGATCTCGTCCGGACTCATCAGTTCCGTGTCGTCACCCGGCGCCCAACCTAAAAGCGATAGGAAGTTAAAAACCGATTCCGCCAGAAACCCCTGGTCTTTATATTCCATAACATAATTATGCCCGTGTCGTTTGCTTAACTTGGAACCGTCCTGACCCAGGATCAGAGGAATGTGGGCGAAAAGAGGCACCGGTTTACCCAACGCCTCGTAAAGCGCGACCTGCTTGGGCGTGTTGGAAATGTGGTCATCCCCCCGGATGACATGGGTAATACCCATCTCACTGTCATCGATCGCGCAGGCGAAATTGTAGGTCGGGAACCCGTCTGATTTCATCAAAACAACGTAACCGTCCCGGCCGATATTGTCACTGTCAAAAGAAATGTTACCGTGGATCAGATCTTTAAAGACTATCTTAGTGTTTTCTTTGATCCGAAAAACAACCGCTTTGCCTTTGGCCGGATCCTCTTCGTAAAAAGCCTTGCCTTCATCCAGCAATTTCTGGGCGTATTTTTTGTAAATATCCAACCGCCGGCTCTGGTAAAACGGGCCTTCGTCCCAGTCGAGCCCCAACCACTTCAAACTATCCAGCACCATCCGGGTCGCTTCCGGCGTGGACCGTACCCGGTCCGTATCTTCGATCCGCAGGATCATTTTCCCGTTATGGTGACGGGCAAAAAGGTAATTGAACAAAGCCGTCCGCGCCCCGCCGGTCGTCAGAAACCCGGTCGGGCTCGGCGCGAAGCGAACACGGATTTTCTTGTTTTCTTTTGTCATACTAAAAATCACCTATTATAAGATTCAACGAGACCGCCTCCTCCCCCTTGATGGGGGAGGTTGGGAGAGGGTGAATCTGAGCACCACCCTCCCCTATCCCCTCCCATTAAGGGAGGGGAAATAATTCGAAATATTCATCTGGAATTAATAATCTTCTGATAATCTTCGATCGTATTAATATTAAAAATACCGGCGGCGGCCGGAGTTTCCAGCCAGTCCAGCTCGCGCAGCTTAATGGCCTTCACTTTCACTTCCGGAAAGAAATCAATGATCTTAAAATTATTATTTTTTAACTGCCGTTCCATCAACGGCAGGCAATTTTTGGAATAGATGGCACAGAGCGGCTCTAAACCCTTTTCGCTCTCCGGAATAATAACATCAACGCCTTCGACCTGTTGACACAAATACTTGATCAATTCCGGATTGATCAATGGCATGTCACAGGCCACGGCAAATCCGTAAAAATTGGTCGCCGCTTTCAAAGCCGAATAAATACCGTTCAGACTGCACCGGGCCGGAAAAATATCGGCCACTAATCTGGCCTTTTCAAATTTCCGGTATTTTTCGGCCTGGTTGGTGGAAATAATAAGCTCGGGAAAAATATTATCCATTTTATCCCAGATGACCTCGATAATACTTTTCGCGCCGAACTGCAAAAAAGCCTTATCCTGGCCCAAACGCCGGCTCTCACCGCCAGCCAGAATTATTCCGGTTATACCCTCTTTAACCATATTTTTTGTCTCGTCTTGCCTATAACAACACATGACGCATGACACACGACGCACGACTTACTTCTTAATCTTTATCTCCACTTCCTGAGGATCAGAAACCTCCCTTAAGCTTTCCAGCATCCCCAGAATAGAGAATCCAATAAAATCCTGCACGAATCCTTTAATTGGTACGGTTTTCCCCTTAACCTTCCCCTGAACCCCCCCGACCTTTTTCTCTTCACCTGACATAAAAGTTCTCCTTATCCACAAGAAACCCTCCCCCTTGATGGGGGAGGTTGGGTGGGGGTGAATCTGAGCATCACCCTCCCCTATCCCCTCCCATCAAGGGAGGGGC
>DAOWBV010000125.1 GCA_030633885.1 Planctomycetota bacterium | reverse complement strand
CCACCGGCGGCACCAGCTTTAATTGAATCGGCCACTGGCGTAACTGAGAAGAAACTTTCCCGACCGGCTTGCCTGCCGACGAGGCAGGTTGATCCTCCTCGGTTTTTTTCTGCGAAAAATCCTGAACCGAGGTTGAAGGGCAACCACACGGCAAATCATCAGAATGACCGCCAGCCGGCGGCTTGGTTTTAGCGGCGTTTATTTTTTTGATATGTTCTTCAGTCGCTTTTTCATCAAAGGATTCTGATTCGCGCTCCTCGATCGTCAGAGCGCCTTGAGGGCATTCCCCTAAACAAGCCCCCAACCCGTCACAATAAATTTCTTTGACTAATTTTGCTTTGCCGTCAATAATCTGGAGGGCCCCTTCGGCGCAATTCGGCACGCAATTACCGCAACCATCGCATTTTGATTCATCGATCTTGACTATACTTCGTTTAACCTTCGCCTCCGCCATCATCCGGTCCCCCTTCTGCTGATTCTTTTTCCTTTGGTTTCTTATCCTGTTCTACTTTACATTCAATATCTTCCGGAATTGATTGCACGTCCTGACCCAGGCAATATTTCGCGAATTTACACCACTCCGCGCAGCCCAGATCTAATTTAGGGTTACGGAACCGGTGCTGACACTTTTTACAGCGCCGGAACACGTCATCTTTCCAGAATTCGACCATGACCTGGCACTTCGGACACTTAACCTCAAAAATATCTTCCGGTTTCCAGAATGCTTTATCTTGTCCGGGACATTGCATGGTCTCTCCTTCGTCAACAAACTCTTTATAAGCATTAAATCACATTAATATTTTTAAGTCAAGAAATGGATCGACGGTTATTCGCGATCCGGTCATAAAAAAAACCCCTGGCCCGTCTGGACCAGGGGAATGATTGCAGAGCCTTGAATTATGTCCTGATTTCTCAAGATCAAAATAATCCAAGGACTCCGGAGAGGGGTTATTATTGCATCTTTACCCCGTTAGAGGTACTTTTACTTACTCGCGAAAATTTATCACCGTAATCCCACGGTCACGCCAAAGGCGTGACCTAACTCTAACGGGGTTTACGCTTCGTAACTTACACTTCATAGTATACACTATATCAACCAAATGTCAAGGGAAAAAATAATTTTTTTTGAAAAAAAATCGAGGGACTCAAAATCAGCTATTTTTCAGGGTTGAAAAACAGGCGCAAACTGACTATAACTCAAAATAACCAACAGTGTTACGACTTTGCCTAATCAGATATTACTTTTGTCAACCATCCATCACTAACGGCTAATTTTTTTCAATTTTACCGCGCAAACCTTGTATTCCGGTATTTTAGCGATCGGATCAAGCGCGTTATTAGTCAGCATATTAGCCGCTGCTTCGGCAAAATGGAATGGCATAAAGACCGTCCCGGCCGGTACTTTTTCGGTCACGTTGGCATTCGTCATAATTGAACCCCGCCGGGAAGTAACGTTAACTTTATCTCCCTCCCCCACACCTAACTTTTGCGCGTCTTGTGGACTGATCTCCACATAAGGATCAGGTTCTATAAAGACCGGGCCGGTTGACCGACGGCTCATCGACCCGGTATGAAAATGATAAAGACTTCGACCGGTCGTCAAAACAATCGGATACTCTTTATCTGTTTCTTCCGCCGGCGGTTTGTATTCAACCGGATGGAATTTGCCTAATCCCCGGGTAAATTTCCCCTTATGTAAAAATCTCGTCCCGGCGTGATCTTTATCCAAACAGGGCCACTGCAAGGAACGATACCTCGTCACTCCACCCTGACTCACCTTTAGCCGATCATAAGTAATTCCACCATAGATCGGCGTCATCGTAGCGATCTCATCAGTTAATTCATTAACTGCTTCATATTCAAATTTAGTCGGAACCCCTAATTCACGGGCCAAACGGGTTCCGATCTCGGAAAGAATTGTCCAATCAGACCGGCTTTGCCCGGTCAACTGTAACGCCTGGGGCGATAACTGGATCCGCCGCTCGGTATTCGTATAAGAACCCTCTTTTTCCGCGAAACTGCCGGCTGGCAGAACCACCGTCGCTCGCTGAGCCGTCTCGGTCATGAACATATCCTGAACAACCAGGAAATCAAGTTTCTTTAACCCTTCATCCACATGGCTGATATTCGGATCGCTGATCATCGGGTTTTCGCCCATAATATAAAGACCTTTGATCTTATCCTCAGCCGCGGCATCGATTATCTCGGTCACCGTCAAGCCCGGTTTATCACTTAACGACACCCCCCACGCTTTTTCAAACTTCGCTTTTATTTTCTGGTCATCCACTTTCTGGTAACCGGGATAAACATTCGGCAAACCGCCCATATCGCAGGCCCCTTGCACATTATTCTGACCCCGTAACGGGTTCAAACCGGACGACAACTTCCCAATCTGCCCGCAAAGCATAACCAGATTAGACAGTGATAAAGTATTATCCGTCCCGGTCGTATGCTGAGTGATCCCCATGGCATAAAAAACCATGGCGTTTTTGGCGGTAGCGTACATCCGGGCCGCTTTCCGGATATCATCTGCCGGAACACCGGTGATCTTAGCTACTTTTTCCGGTGGGTAATCCTCGACGATTTTTTTTACAGCCTCGAACCCTTCGGTCCGATCCTTAATAAATTCTTTGGCCTCTAATCCTTCTTTCAGAATTACGTGCATCAAGCCATTGATCAAGGCCACATCGCTCCCGCATCTCTGACGCAACCAGATATCGGAAAATTCGGTCAGATCGATCGCCCGGGGATCGCAAACGATCATTTTCGAGCCCCGGCGCACTCCCCTTTTAATCGCGTACCCGATCACCGGATGAGCCTCGGTGGTATTGGACCCGATCACCAGATAGGCATCGGCTTTTTCGATCTCATCAATAGAATTAGTCATGGCCGCACTGCCAAAAGCCCGGGCCAGACCGGCCACAGTCGAAGCGTGGCATAACCGGGCACAGTGATCAACGTTATTATTCCCGAACAGGACCCGGCAAAGTTTCTGCATCAGGTAGTTCTCTTCATTGGAACACTTGGCTGAAGCCAAAGTAGCCAGAGCTTCGCTACCATGTTTATTTTTTATCTCAGCGAATTTTTTCACGACCAGATCGATCGCCTCTTCCCAGGTCGCTTCGCATAACACACCCTCTTTGCGGATCATCGGTTTCTTGATCAGTTCCCGACTCTGCTTTAAAGATTTATCAAGAGCATCAACCGGGTAATCGGGCAAATGCGTCGTGCGTTGTGCGTCGTGTGTTACGGATCCTGCGTTCTGACACGCTTCGCCTGACCCCGAACGCAGAGCGCAAGACGCAAGACGATCTGTGTGTTGAATATAGTCCAATCCAAAGTGACCCTTGACACAAAGCCAACCTTTATTGGCCGGACCAGTCGGATTACCTTCCACCCGGACCACTTTATTATTTTTAACTGACAGCAAAATACTGCAACCACAGCCGCAGTAAGGACAGATAACCATTTTTTTCTTGTATTCCCAGGGTCGACCCTGGAATTTGCTGGGCTTTTCGACCAGCGCCCCGACCGGGCAGACATCAACACAAGCCCCGCAGAAAACGCAATCTGATTCGGCCCGCGGTACGTCCAGCGGTGTGGTGATCTTGGTATTAAAACCCCGGTTCGCAAAATCAATCGCCTCATTAACCACAACATCATTGCAGGCCAGGACACACCGCCCGCACATGATACAACGCTTGTGTGACATTTCGATCAGGGGATTACCGGTCTCGTTCGGGTATTTGGTCATCTCGCCCGGAAAACTGGTTTTTTCAATCTTGAACTCATAGGCATACTTCTGCAACAAACAATCACTATTTTTTTCGCACGTCATGCAATCTTCCCGATGATCGGAAAGGATCAGATCGATAATAGTGCGCCGATAATTATATAATTTCTCGTTGAAAGCAGTCACCTCCAGCCCATCCTTGACCGGCAACGCGCAGGAAGCGATCGGCCCCTTACCACCCTTTACTTCCACCACGCACAAACGGCAACCGCCAAAAGGTTCCAGGGCTTGATGATAACATAAGTGAGGAATATTGATCCCGGCGCCCAACGCGGCCTGAAAAACCGTCTGGCCGGACCGGGCCTTAATTGGCTTACCGTCAATCTTTAAATTAATTTCTGACATGCGACTCTCCAGATTTTTGTTAATCCCTGTTAATATTTAACTTTACGGTTTATTTTATCTTTTTCGTTCAAATTATCAATAAAATTAGGAGATGATTTCTCCCAACATCTGCTCGCCTTTTACTTCCTGCAACCTGACCTTGACTACCTGTCCCTGCAACTCGTCGTCACCTTCCAATAACACCGGGATATAATTCCGGCTGAACCCTTTCAATCGATCAGTTTCCTTATCACGATTACTCTCGACCAGCACTTGATCAGTCCGACCGATATTTTTTTCGTAGAAATCCTTTTTCTTGGCCGACCCCAGATCCCGCAACTTTTTACAGCGCCCTTCCGCGACACTCTTGACCACCTGTCCTTCAAACCGGGCCGCCGGGGTCCCCTTCCGCCGGGAATAAGGAAACACGTGGAAATAAGTCACCGGCAATTCGCCTAAAAACCTGATCGTCTGTTCAATATCTTCTTCCGTCTCACCCGGGAAACCGGCCATGACATCGATCCCGATCGAAACAAAGGGCCCGGCCTCATGTAATTTCAGGATAAGCTTTTTGAAACCTTCTGAAGTATACGGCCGCTTCATTAATTTTAATATCCGGTCGCTCCCGCTCTGTAAAGGAATATGGAAATGAGGACAGATTCGCGGATTGTTTTTGATCGCTTCGATCAGTTGCTCTGTGATCTCCATCGGTTCGATCGAACTCAGCCGAAACCGCAGGTCCGGATAAGACTCGTACCGCTGGGTCATCCCTTTGATCAAGCGAGTCAAACTGATATCGTCCCTGAGATCCTGACCATAAGCGCCGAGATGGATACCGGTCAGGATAACCTCCTTGAACCCTTTCTGGACAAGACCATCGATCCCTCGAAAAACCTCGGCCACCGGCAGGCTCCGCCCCTGGCCACGGGCGTAAGGGACAATGCAATAAGTGCAAAAAGCATCGCAACCGTCCTGAATCTTAAGGTATGACCGGGTCCGGTCAAATACCCCTATTCCGTGCAAGTCACCGAATAAAGTTTCCTGCCGGATATTCCCGACCGCCACCTGCTGTTTTTCCGGCCGGTCTTTTTTCACCAGATCCCATAACTGCGATTTTTCCTGATTCCCGATAACGTAGTGCACGCCCATTTTTTTCAGGACATCCGGCGCCACCTGGGCGTAACAACCGGTTACCACGATCACTGCTTCGGGATTCATCTTCTGGAACCGGCGGATCATCTGGCGGGACTGATAATCGGTCCGGGCGGTGACCGTACAGGTATTGATCACAAAAACATCCGTCTGGTCGGAAGGCGGGACAACCTTAATATACTTGCGGGCCGCCGCTTCTTTCATCAAAGCGGAATCGTATTGGTTCGCCTTACAACCGAAAGTATGGATAGAAACATTCATGTTTTTTTTATTCGAAAAAATAAGTGATCTATGTTATGATATTATAATAAAATTATGCCTGAATTCCAAAAATTATTCGGTTTAGATAAGTCAGAAATAAAAGAGACGGTCCTGCTCATGCCTCTTTTATACAAGAACACTCTGACTGACTTCGGGATCAAAGACTTCTCCCGGGGCCTGGTGTACAGCAGCGGCCACAGCGATACTTTAACTTTGATCCAGGTCGGTATCTGCGCCCCTTTACTCGGCGACGCCGTCCTCTACCTCAAAGAAACCGCCTGCCGGAACCTGATCCTTTTCGGTTCCTGTGGAATTATCGATCGAAACTCGGGCCTTGATATCGGCAGTCTGGTCAGCCCGAAAAAATGTTACTCCATGGAAAGTTTCAGCGACCTGCTAAGCCTGACCGATACCACAACCAAAGTAGCTGCGGGGCTTGTCCCCGCCTCTGAGGGCGACCACAAGGGTCGCAGCTACAATAGAAAGAATAAGGATTGGCCGGTTTTTTATCCGGACAAAGATCTGACTGAAAAATTACTGGCCGTTGCTCCGTCAGATAT
>DAOWBV010000111.1 GCA_030633885.1 Planctomycetota bacterium | reverse complement strand
TTTTTATATCTGTGTTCATCTGTGTGAATCTGTGGTTTTATTATCTTAAAAATTTATAATGAAATTTAAGAAGATAGGTATTATTCATCTCAACCAGATCGGCGATCTGGTTTTTTCTTTACCGCTTCTAAAAGCGATCAAGGATAACTATCCCGACTCTGAAGTGCATTCCATTGTCCGGCCGCGCCTGCGGGAGTTATTAGTTGATTCGCCGGACGTGGATAAATTAATTGACCGGACCGGCGGATTGATGAATACTTTTAGATTATTGAAAGAGATCCGTCGGAACCGGTATGATTTGCTGATTACTCTCTCCAATTCCGGAGCCGGTCTTTTTTTGACGACTTTCAGCCGGGCCGGGATCAAAGCCGGGTTTGTTGCTCCGCCCTGGGATCTTAAGCTGGACATCAAAGAAAAGATCGAAGGTCATCACAGCTGGCGCCATAATATCAAACTTTTAAAAAGTCTGGGGATGGCGGTCAAAAAAAATGATTATGTCGGTCTGCTGGTCCTGCCGCCCAAAAAAAACTTTAATGATTTGGCCGGGACCGAATCATTTGATCTTTCAAAGAAATACGCGGTGATTTCGCCGGGCACCTCCGCTCGGCGGACCGTTAAGGCCTGGGGCAATGAAAAATTCGCCGAGCTGATTATTAGGTTGAAGAAAAATTATGATTTTAATCCCGTTTTGGTCGGTGGTCCGGAAAACAGGGAGGCGAATGAGCAGATAATTAAGATTATAAAAGAGAAAAAAGACGGCCCGCCCCGATCCAATCGGGGTCAGGTCGTTGACCGGATCCTGGATTTGACCGGTCGGATCGATCTTAAAAACCTGTGTGCTGTGTTGCAAAAAGCCGGTTTATTCGTCGGAGTTGATTCCGGTATTATGCATTTGGCTTCTTCTTTTGATATCCCGGTCGTCGGGATCTTCGGTCCGACTGATCCTTTTTATGTCGGTCCCCTGAATGACCGGAGTGTGGTGGTACAAAAAAAGGAAATGGAATGTGTTCCCTGCTATTTAAAAGGGTGTCCGGAAAGAGAGTGTATGGCTAAAATCACCGCGGAAGAAGTATTTGACGCTTGTACCCGGGTCTTACCGGAGCTCAAAACACAGGTAAGTTCCTGACGCGTATTTTCTTAAAACAAACAAAAAAGGCGAGTGAGAATAACACTTACTCGCCTTTGTTTTTTATATAGCGGGGGTGGGATTCGAACCCACGACCTTCAGGTTATGAGCCTGACGAGCTACCGGACTGCTCCACCCCGCGGTTTAACACGAATCAACAAGAATATTAAAACAGATTCACACGAAGGATAAAATATTTTTTCTCATTGTCTGAATCACAAGCGATAATTATATCATAATCTCTAACGGGGTCAAAGAAAAAATACAGGTTCGGAGCAGTTAACCGCTTTTTTTTCGTTTGGCCCGCGGATGGGATTTGTTGTACACTTCTTTTAATCTGGTCGTCGTAACATGAGTGTAGATTTGGGTGGTGGAGATATTTTTGTGACCCAGTAATTCCTGGACACTTCTTAAATCCGCCCCGTGATTTAACAGGTGTGTGGCGAAACTGTGCCGCAGAGTGTGCGGTGATATTTTTCGGGCGGGTAAACCGGCATAACGGGCATAGGCAATAATACCGCGTCGGATACTCCGGTCAGTTAACCGGCCACCCCGGAGATTCAAAAACAGATAAGCACTGCCGTCGGTCTTTTGTTTTTTGCTCTGCCGTGAACCGCGCGCTGGTTCACGGTTGCGGGCTTCCAAATATATCTCGATTGCCTTCAGGGCCGGTTTCCCCAGCAGGGCTAACCGTTCCTGGCGGCCTTTACCGTAAACGTGCATGACGCCGTTGTTGAAATCAATATCCTTGAGCTTTAAATTGACCAGTTCACTGATCCGGGCGCCGCTGGAGTATAACGCTTCCATGATGGCCCGGTCTCGCAACCCGCCCAGCTTTGTGGCGTCCGGGGTGGCGATCAGTTTTTCAAATTCGCTTTCCGTCAAAAAGTCAGGCAGTTTTTTTTCCAGTTTGGGGGTACGGAGAACATCAGTCGGGTTGGTCGAGATTATTTCCATTTTGTTGAGCCACTTAAAAAATGACCGGCAAGCGGCGATCTTGCGGGCCAGGGAGACGTTTTTGAGTTTATAGTCCTGCCTTAAAGCGACAATAAAACCACGCATGGCGAGGGTGTCCACCTTTTGCGGCGTGGTGATTTTTTCTTTTTTCAGAAACCGGATGAATTGGGTCAGGTCTTCCCGGTAAGCCCGGAGTGTTTCCGGCGAGGAGTTCCGGCTCCGGAGGTAATCCATGAATTTTTTTATTAAGTCTTTCATTGTATTTAACAGGGACTTTTACGAGACTTTTAAGAGACAATTATTTTGGGGCGATCATAAATTGTTCCGTCCCTAGGCCGGTGGAAACCTGAAGGTTTCCGCTACATCCATTAGTTATATCGGTAATAAAGCTGAAAAAAATTGATTTTTGTGCGGAAACAGATATATTGTAAAGCATCGGCGACCATAAAGGTCGCAGCTACCATAAAATTTGACGGAGGAAAATTTTGTAATGAAAAAAGCATTAGTTGGTATTATTATGGGGAGCAAATCGGATCTGCCGATCGTGGAAAACACATTAAAACTTTTAGATGAATTCAAGGTTGGTTATGATGTCAAAGTTCTTTCCGCGCATCGGACTCCGGATGATGTCCGGCGTTACACCATCAGCGCGCACAAGCGTGGTTTGAAGGTGATCATTGCCGCGGCCGGTGGGGCGGCCCATCTGGCCGGGGTGATCGCTTCTCATACGCCGTTGCCGGTGATCGGCATACCGGTTGAAACTAAAACGTTGAGGGGATTGGATTCCTTGCTTTCCACCGTCCAGATGCCGGCCGGGGTGCCGGTGGCCACCGTAGCGGTGGGCAGTGCCGGCCCCAAGAACGCGGCTATCCTGGCCGTCCAGATCATCGGGTCCAATAATCCGACATACCGCAAAAAAATCAGCGCTTATAAGAAGAAACTGGCGGCGAAGGTGCGGAAGACGAGAATTTAAACCACAGATTACACTAGATTATCACAAGATCATTCTTTTTATTTGCAGACTTTTTGTCCCAAAATTTAATAATAATCCGATTCTAATACCAGTGGCTTTAAGATAATGTAGTAACTGGGCCTGATCGTTTTCGGTCAATCCTGAAGTGCTTTTGATTTCTACAATAACTTTACGGTCTACCAAAATATCTGCTTTGTATTTTCTGGGAATAAGCAGATCTTTATAATGAACATCTATTTCTTTTTGTCGTTCGTATTTAATTTTACGAATTCCTAATTCATGACATAACGCTTCCTCATAGACATATTCTAAAAAACCAGAGCCCAATTCTTGGTGGACTTCCATAGCGGCACCGATGATTTGTTCTGTTAAATCCTTATATAGCCACTTGCTTTCTGGTGATAATCTCGTGGAATCTTGTGGTTTCATTTCTTATACGTCGTCTGTTGTTTTTTGGCGTGGTCCTGCACTTTTTTCTGCAGACCGGCCGTGTCCTGGGCCGCCTGGAGCATCTGCTCGTAAGTGATCTTTTTATTCAGGTAGAGATTAAACAAGGAATCATCAAGCAGAATCATTCCGTCCTTTTTACCGGTTTGGATAGCGGAGATAATCTTGTGGACCTGATTGTCCCGGATCAGATGTTGGATGGCGGACGTGACGATCATGATCTCAAAAGCGGCGGTGACGCCGGACTTATCGGCCCGGGAAAGTAACATTTGGGAGATGACGGCCAGTAATGAAGAGGCCAGTTGGGTTCGGATCTGTTCCTGTTGTTCCTGTGGAAAGACATCAATGATCCGGTTAACAGTTCCGGCGGCGCCGGTCGTGTGCAGGGTGCCGAAGACCAGGTGGCCGGTCTCCGCCGCCATGATGGCGGTTTCAATCGTTTCCAGATCACGCATTTCACCGACCAGGATCACGTCCGGATCCATTCGCAAAGCTTTGGTGATCGCTTCCGAGAAGGAACCGATATCCGAATGTAACTCGCGTTGGGTAATGACGGATTTTTTATGATTATGATAATATTCGATCGGGTCTTCGACTGTAATAATATGGTGATCGTATTCCTCGTTGATAAAATTTATCATCGCGGCCAGGGTAGTAGTTTTTCCGCACCCGGTCGGACCGGTGACCAGGATCAAACCGCGCGGTTTTGTGAGGAGTCCTTTGATGGCCGGGTTAATCAGGCCGACGGCTTCCAGAGAAAGTATTTTTGAAGGGATCAAGCGCAGGACCAGTCCGTGGTTTCCTTTTTGGGTGAAGATGCTGACCCGGAAGCGGGCCTTTTTTTCGAAGGCGAACCCGAAATCGCAACCGCCTTTTTCTTTGATTTCCTGCTGGTGCCGCTCCGAGGTAATGGCCCGTGCGTAGTTGGCCGTGTCTTCCGGGGTCAGGAGCGGCAGGTTCATGGACCGGAGGCGGCCGTGGAGTCGAAGACTCGGTGGTCGACCGACCGCTAAATGCAGATCCGAAGCGCCTTTGTCCACCACTAAATTCAGTAATTTGTTTAATTCAACAGCCATCATTCACCTTTCTAAAAAATCTCACAGGGACTGTTACGAGACTTTTAAAAGACTGGTTAAAAGTAGGGGCTGGGCAACGTTCTGCCCCCATTGTAATTTATTATTTTATGGATATTATCTCGTACGAGTCTCTTGCGAGTCCCTGTCGTAACTTAATAAGTCAGATCCTGCCGGTGGGTTATTTTGATTATTTCTTCGATACTGGTGGTTCCAGCCATTATTTTACGGATACCGTCTTCGATCAGGGTGGTCATTCCGCCAATCCGGGCCTGTTCGGCGATCTTCAAGGTTGGTTCTTTATTGAAAGTTAATTCCCGGATAGTCGAATTCATTTCCATTAATTCGAAGATACCTTTCCGGCCTTTGTAACCTTTGTTGCCGCAATCTTTGCAGCCGACCGGTTTATAAATTGAATGTTCTTTGATATCTTTTCGTTCGACCCCAATGGCGGCTAATTCGAAATCATCCGGTTCGTATTCTTCTTTGCATTTTGGGCAGAGCATCCGGACCAATCGTTGGGCCATGATCGCCTGGATGGAGGCGGCAACCAGAAATGGTTTCACGTTCATATCGAGTAAGCGGGTAATGGCCGAAGGCGCGTCATTAGTATGCAGAGTGCTGAAGACCAAGTGACCGGTCAGGGCGGCCTGGGTGGCGGCTTCGGCTGTTTCCATGTCCCGGATCTCACCGATCAGAATGATCTGCGGCGCTTGGCGGAGCATCGCTCTAATAATGGTCGAGAAAGTAAACCCGATCTCGGTCCGAACGTGACATTGATTGACCCCGGGCAGGATGTATTCCACCGGGTTTTCGGCGGTAATAATTTTAACGTTTGGTTTATTCAGTTCTTTCAAAGCGGCTGAAAGGGTAGTAGTTTTTCCGGATCCGGTTGGTCCGGTGACCAGGAATATCCCGTTCGGTTTTTTGATGATAGTTTTAAAACGTTGGTGATCAGATTCGTGGAAACCCAGTTCTTCCAGGGTGACCAGGGCTTCTTTTTCCAGTAACCGCATGACGATACTTTCACCGTGGGTGGCCGGCAGGGCGGCGACCCGGATATCCAGTTCTTTACCGGTAACCTTTAACGGGATCCGGCCGTCCTGGGGTAGTCGTTTTTCGGCGATGTTCATCCCGGCCATCAATTTTAACCGGGAAAGGATAGAGCTCTGGAGCCGTTTGGGCGGTGATTCCATTTCCGTGCAAACGCCGTCGACCCGGTAACGGATCCGCAATTTATCGGTCATCGGTTCAACGTGAATATCGCTGGCCTGCATTTTTACCGCTTCGGAAATAATGTGGGTGACCAACCGGATAATCGGCGCGTCATCCTCGACTTTTTCTTCAGTGTCGCCTTCTTCCCGGACGGCTACATCGCCTTCGTCCATATGACCCAGGATCACGCTCATGTCCTTGATCGCTGAGCCGTAATATTTGGTCAGTCCCTGCATGATTTCCTCTTTGGTGACCAGAACGCATTCCAGTTCCGCGTTGAGGATGAATTTCAAGTTATCCAGAGTGAAAATATCCAGAGGGGCGTTGCTGGCAATGGTCAGTTTCCGTCCCTTTTTCTTGACCGGGATGATCTTATTTTCCACGGCCACGTTTTTCGGGACGGTTTCAATGACATTATCCGGAATGGTGCCCCGGCTGATGCTGACGAATTTCAAACCGGACTGTTTGGCCAGGGCACCGGTCAATTGTTTTTCGTCGATCAGTTTGTTTTCCAGAAGGATTTCGCCGATCTTCTGACCGGGATTCTGTTTCTGGTATTCCAGCATCTCTGATAATTGTTTATCATCGATCGCCTTCATTTCTACCAGAATTTTACCGATCAGTTTTTTCTTTTTAGCCATCATAATAGTAATATTTTATCGGCTTTTCGCGATACGTCAAGGTAATTTAAGATTTTATCTATATTAGTTCGTCAGCAACTATTTCCGCGGTACGTCTTGCCTTGATCGCGGTATTTTGCTTGTTTAACCCGCCCTGAATGTGGAGCAAGCAACCCGGACAGTCCAGAGCGATCTTTTGGGCGCCGGTTTTTTTGATACTTTCGATCTTGTGCTCCAGGATCGCACCGGAGATATCGGGGTACTTGACAGTAAAGGATCCGCCGAAACCACAGCAACGGTCCGGATCCGGTAATTCAACTAACTCATAACCGAGTTGGGTCAGTAATTGACGGGGTTGTTGCCGGATGTTCATGTGTTTTTTTGAGCCGGGCTAAATACGCCTCTAGCGGGTCAGATGGTAGGGATCGTGGTAGGTTACTTTGATGCTGGGTTGTAATGGGCGTCTGCAAGGGTCGCAGCT
>DAOWBV010000196.1 GCA_030633885.1 Planctomycetota bacterium | reverse complement strand
CGATTTGGCTTTCTATTGGGACAATTTCCTGCTTTGGATCATTTTCAGCGATTTGGCTTTCGCTCTAATAAAACTCAGGGCCGCTTGAGCGGATTCTTTCATAACATTACCCAGGTGACCGGTTAAAGTCAGTGATTTACTCCCGGGCATCATGGTCACCTCGATAAACAGAATATCACCACCTACCCGGGTCCAAGCCAGACCGGTGGCCACCCCCGGTTCACTTGTCCGTTCGGCCACTTCGGAAAAGAATTTCTGCGGACCCAGCAATTTCTCGAGCGCATCGGTCGAAATATTCTTCGGCGGACGTTTACCGCTGGCCTTGTCCTTGGCGATCTTCCGGCAGACACCGGCAATTTCGCGTTCCAGGTTCCGCACGCCAGCTTCCCGGGTATAATCGCTAATGATCTTCATGAGCACGGCCGGGACTAGCTTGAGATCATTCTCGGTCAACCCGTGCTCTTTTAACTGCCGGGGCAACAGGTATCGCTGCGCGATCTTAAGTTTCTCCTCTTCGGTGTAACCGGGCAATTCCAAAACCTCCATCCGATCCTGTAAAGGTAACGGGATAGTATCCAGAATATTGGCCGTGGTGATGAACATAACTGTGGAAAGATTGAACGGCACTTCCAGGTAATGATCGGAAAAAGAAAAATTCTGTTCCGGATCCAGCACTTCCAGCAAAGCAGACGAAGGATCACCCCGGAAATCCGTTCCAATCTTATCCACTTCATCGAGCATGAAAATCGGGTTATTGGAACCGGCTTTTCTGATACCCTGGAGAATTCGGCCGGGCAAAGCGCCGACATATGTCCGGCGGTGACCACGGATCTCGGCCTCGTCACGGATTCCACCCAGTGACATCCGGAAAAACTTTCGTCCCAAAGCGCGAGCAATCGATCGTCCTAAAGAGGTCTTTCCCACCCCCGGCGGGCCAACCAGGCACAGAATCGGACCACGCATGTCATTTTTTAGTTTTCGAACCGCCAGGTACTCAATGATCCGTTCTTTTACTTTTTCGAGCCCGTAATGGTCTTCATCCAATGTTTTCTGGGCCCGTTTGATATCCATATTATCTGACGTCGCGTACCCCCAGGGTAAAGCGATCAACCAATCCAGGTAAGTCCGGGCAACCGTGTATTCAGCCGAAGCGCTCGGGATCCGCATCAGACGCTTCAGTTCATCTTCAGCCACTTTCATCGCTTCGTCCGGCAATTTTGCCTTTTTCAGTTTGGCCCGGAGTTCACTCACCTCCGCCGCCCGTTCATCGCCCTCGCCCAATTCCCGTTGGATAACTTTCACCTGTTCCCTCAACAGATGTTCCCGCTGAGATTTGGTGATCTCGCTCTGGACTTCCGACTGGATCTGGTTACCCATCTTCAATATCTCCAGCTCACGATTCAATAAGCTGGCTAACCGGGACAACTTATCTTTGATACTGGCGGTCTCCAGGAATTTCTGTTTTTCCTCCATCGAAATATTCATGTTGGACGCAATCAGGTAAACCAAAACAGCCGGATTAGGGACGTTCATCACGGCCATCTGAAGCTCTTCAGCCGGCAGATACGGAATCTGCTTAATCATATTGATAAAGGAATTAGAGACCGTTCGGATCAGGGCCTCCAATTCAGCTGATTTCTCGATATCATCTTTTTCAATCATCACCCGGGCTTTCATGTACGGTTCGCGCTGGATGACGCCCTTCAGTTTTATCCGATCCGTTCCCTGGACCAAAGCCCGGACACTGCCGTCGGGGAATTTCAGCATCTTGAGCACCTCGGCCCGGGTTCCGTATTCGTAAAGGTCATACCCTTTCGGATGTTTATTATTCTTTTCCTTTTCGCCACCGGATTTTTTAATGGTCACGTAACCAAAAACTTTATCACCCGTTAGTATCTCGTCGATCATCTGAATCGAACTCTTATCGGTAATGATCAACGGCAGGATGACCGAAGGGAAAAGCACCGCGTCCTGGACGGTCAGGATCGGGATTTCGACACCCTGATCGGGTTTTTCCGGCACGGGTTTTTTCGGCTCCGGTTTTTTCACCAGTATCTTGGTCTCCCTTTTCCTCGGGACCATATCTTTAGATTTATTCTCAGAACTCATCGGTTGATCCTTTTCTCTGGTAATTTCTTATTTTGAAAAATTAATCTGGATCGGTTTATTCAACTTCCTGGCTTTTTTCACTTTCCGCAAGACGATATCCAGATATCCGTTCTTGTAGCTCGCCCGGGTCGCCTTAGGATCAAAATAACTGTGCAACTCAATCGTCCGTTCGAATTTACCGTAATTGATCTCCATCTGCTTAAAAACTCTTTTAACGCGTTTGTCCCGGTCGTATCGCTTGCCGATCAGCATCAACTTATTTCCTTCCAACGTAACCGTCACGTCTTCCACTTTGATCCCGGAGATATCAACTTTGATTACAATCTCTTCCGGCGTTTCGTAAACATCAGTCGGCGGATGCCAGGCCTGTTCCCTGAACATCATCACCAACCTATGAGACGACAGAATAACTTCCTGAAATCCTTTGGAATCATGTCCGACCACCACACCCGGAGTTTTCGGATCGTCGCATCGCACCGGCCGTTTCTTTTCCATTTGCATTAGCGTCATGTGATACCTCCATCCTTTAATTTATTTCGAATTGTTCGATCCCGTCGATCGCTGAAATTTCTTTTGAAAGTTTTTCCAGGTCAAACTTTCCCGGCACTTTGACCAAAACTGTCAGTTGAACCTTGTTTTCGGCAAGTAATTTATTAATCCCCACGTTTTTGATAATGACTTCATGGACTTCCACGACTGTTTCCATTTTCCCGATCAAGCCCGGCACATCACGAGCGGTAACTATCATTTTTTTATATGTCTTACCTCTGAAAATAACTTTTTCCAGCTTATCAAAAACAAAGATGGCCAGAAAAACGATGATCGTCACGATAATGGCCGGCAGGTACATATTCGCTCCGACCGCCAAACCGATAGCCGCTACGGTCCAAAGGCAGGCGGCCGTGGTCAGCCCCCGGACGGACGCCCCGAAACGTATGATCGCCCCGGCCCCGAGAAAACCGATCCCGGTCACTACCTGAGCCGCGATCCGGGACGGATCAGCCATTCGGCTGAAAGAAGACATCTCAAGGGAAACGATCATGATCAAAGCCGAACCGACACAAACAATAATATGCGTTCGCAAACCGGCCGGTTGATCGTGCAGTTCCCGCTCCAGCCCGACAATACCACCCAAAATCGTAGCACTCACTAATTTTATCAGAATCTCTATCGGTCCCAT
>DAOWBV010000168.1 GCA_030633885.1 Planctomycetota bacterium | reverse complement strand
CGGCGTCACCACCACCGACTGGGGTATTAAAGTCAATAAAAACGGTGCCACCAATATCCCATCAATTTTTGCCGGCGGGGACACGGTCACCGGTCCGCAAACCGTGGTTGAAGCCATCGGCGCCGGAAAAAAATCAGCCATCGCGATCATAGAATATCTGCGAAAAAAAGAATTACCGCGGCCATCCGATCTCGATCCACACGTGGTAGATTTTGAGGAACTAAATACCAGTTATTTTGACCCGGCGGCCAGAATTGAACCCCAAAAACTCCCGATACCGATCCGGATCAAAAAATTCAAGGAAATATACCGGACTTATTCCAAACAGGAAGTTCAAACGGAAGCAGACCGATGTTTCAGCTGTGGCGTCTGCAACCACTGCGATAATTGCTTTGTTTTCTGTCCGGATATGGCTGTGCTTAAGAAAAATGGTCGTTACGATTATGATTATGATTATTGCAAAGGTTGCGGAGTTTGCCTGCTGGAATGCCCCCGTAACGCGATCTCACTAGTTGAAGAAAAACGATGAAGCATAAAAGAAAAAAAATGTCCGCCGGAAGCGCCGCGCCGACCAGCCGGAAGAAAGTAATCTCAGGCAATCACGCAGTCTCTTACGGTGCTATGCTCTCGCGGGTTCAGGTGGTCTCCGCCTACCCGATCACGCCGCAGACCCAGATCGTCGAAATGCTTTCAAAACTTTGCGGAAGCGGTCAATTAAAAGCCAAGTTCATCAAGGTCGAATCAGAACATTCGGCCATGGCCGCCTGTATCGGCGCCTCGATCGCCGGCACCCGCGCCTTTACCGCCACCAGCAGTCAGGGACTGGCCCTGATGCATGAACTTATCCACTGGGCGGCTAATGCCCGCCTGCCCATCGTCATGGCCGATGTCAACCGCGCTATGGGCCCGGGCTGGTCCATCTGGACTGACCAGAACGATTCCCTTTCCCAACGCGATACCGGTTGGCTCCAGCTATACTGCGAATCTAACCAGGAAGTCCTCGACACTGTTATCCAATCATTCAAGATCGCCGAAAAAATTTATCTGCCGGTCATGGTCGTTTTAGACGCCTTTGTTTTATCTCACACTTCCGAACCGGTCGATCTCCCCAACATAAAATTAGTCGATAAATACTTACCGCCCTTTAAACCAAAAATCAAACTGGACCTGCAAGACCCCCACTCTTTTGGCGGCTTGACCACCCCAGAACATAATTTTGAACTGAAGTATAAAATGCAGGTCGCTATGGCCGAAGGGGTCCGGGCGGCGAAAAAGGCTGATCAGGATTTCAAAAAAGTTTTCGGCCGGAATTACGGAATCATTGAACCCTATCGTTGTCAGGAGGCGGAAATTATTCTGGTCACTTCCGGCACCATTACCAGCACCAGCCGGGACGTGATCGATGAACTCAGAAAAAAGAAACAGAAGATCGGCCTACTGAAAATACGCATGTTCCGTCCTTTTCCGGCTCAGGATGTCATCAAAGTTTTACGCCGGGCCAAAAAAGTAGCCGTTATCGACCGCAATATTTCCTACGGGGTGGGCGGGATATTCTGCCAGGAAATCAAAGCGGCTTTTGGAAACGAAAAAAAACAACCGTCGATTTTCGGTTTTATTACCGGTCTCGGCGGACGTGATGTCACACCGGAAACTATCATGGAAATCGTGACTCATACGAAAAAGAATAAATATCCCAAACAACCGATCATCTGGATCGGACTAAAAAAATAATATGAAATTTAATATTCCGCAAGAAGAATTAATGTATTCCGGGCACGTCGCCTGTCCCGGTTGCGGGGCCTCGCTGGCCATGCGGCTGGCCTTAAAAGGGCTGGGCAAAAAGACTATGCTGGTCCTGCCCGCCTGCTGCTGGTCGATCATCGACGGCCCATTCCCATATTCTTCGACAAAAATACCTTTGTTGCATACCGCCTTTGAGACCGGCGGGTCGGCCGCTTCCGGTGTCCGGGCGGCTTTAGACGTATTAGGCAAAAAAGATATCACCGTCATGACCTGGGCCGGAGACGGCGGCACCATGGATATCGGCCTACAGGCCCTTTCCGGCGCGGCCGAACGGAACGAAAATTTTATTTACACCTGTTACGATAACGAAGCCTACATGAATACCGGTATCCAGCGCAGTTCCGGGACCCCCTGGGGCGCCTGGACAACCACCACCCCGAACAAAAAAGAACAACCGAAAAAAGATATCATGGCTATCATAGCCGCCCACAAAATTCCTTACGCGGCGACCGCTTCGGTCGCTTACCCGGACGACCTGATCGCGAAATATAAAAAAGCCCGGAAGATAAAAGGCACCCGTTTCATTCACATTTTCGCGCCTTGCCCGCCGGGTTGGAAATCGTTACCGGAAGAATCGATCAAACTCGCCCGGATGGCCGTCCAGGCCCGCAGTTTTCCTTTATATGAAGTCGAAAATGGTATGAAATATACGCTCAACCGGCCGAACCCGAACGAAAAACCGATCCCAATCAAAGAGTACCTGCAACGCCAGGGCCGGTTCCGAAATCTTAATGATCAGTCAACTAAATTAATTCAAAAAAATGTCGATCAGAATTGGCAGAATTTATTAAACAAACTTGACAAATAAGGAGAGACTAATGAGAAAAGCAACTTTGATTTTAGCCGCCTTGATGATTATTTTCGGTCTGAGCAAATTAGGATGTTCAACTTCTTCAACCACAGAAGGAACGGGTACTCATATGAATAAAATACTGACTCAACTACAGAATACTCCCACTGACGAACTTTACACTAAATTCTTTGACACTGCCCGACAGGAATTAATTGATTTTCCGACCTTAATTGAGCGCATCAAAAATCAAAAGGCTATCTATATCGCGGAAGGGCATACCAATAACGCCCACCATCAGCTTCAATTGAATGTTTTGAAAGAAATATACAAACATAACCCCAAAGTCGCGGTCGGCATGGAATTTACCCATCGGCCGCAGCAAAAACAGCTTGACCTCTACAGCAAAGAACACCGCCTCTCGGAAGATAAAATAACATCTATCATTAAAGGGGGCTTTGGCGGTTGGTATGCCATGTACCTGCCTATTATTCAGTACGCCCATGACAAAAGATTGACCATCTGGGGATTAAACGTCTCCCGGCAGTTGAAAAAGAAAATGATACAGGTCGGCTGGGAGAATCTTACCCCCAAAGAGCAAAAACTGATCGCTCGTGATATCGATACTTCCAATAAAGACCATAAAAAATTCGTCATGAGCTGGTTTAAAGGCATGATCAACATGGGCATTTTAACTAAAGAAAAAATGGAAGCATTTTACACACTCCAGTGTATCTGGGATGAAACCATGGGTGAATCAGTTGCCAACTACTTCAAGAAAATAAATGATCGTTCGGTTCAGATAATTATTATCGCCGGAAGCGGACACATTAAGTATAAATTCAACATTCCGGACCGAGCGGCGAAACGATATCAGATGACTCACAAAACACTTATCCCGATCGAAATCGCCGACAGCCGCCTGTTAAAGGCCGAGCATTTAGACTCTAAACTCGGTGATTTTTTATTCTTCTCTGACCTTTCACCGCGTGAAGGATCAATGAGCCAAATGAAAAAAAGATATTAATATAAAAATGAAAACTTTTCTGAAATTATCGGGTGTTTTTTATATTTTGCTCGGCATCGCCGTGCCGGTCCTTTTGATTAAATTAACCAACCCGGCTGTCTTAAACCCGAAAGAATGGGTATTAGGCGGAGCGATCTCTCTGATTTCTTTATCGGCCGGTCTATTTTTCTTTATCCTGGCCGGCATGCTTACTTCGATTAAAGAGATCCGGAAAAAACTGTGGCTCTCGCCGCCCGCCAAACCGTCGGAGAAAGCCGCTCAACCTCAAGCGCAAAATGTTCCACTGTCAGGTCATCGCCCGCGCCGGGCAACGCTACCCGGCCAAAGGTTCAAAACGAGGATGAGCCCGAAACAAAAAGTCGCCCGTGCTCCCCGACCGGCACCGGCCCCCAATCCGGCCAGATCGGCAACCCGACCTGCCCAACCGGCCCCACCGACTGGCGGACCTGATTTTGATCGATTGGTCACTGACCTGAAAAACTTCATCAAGCTAGAAAACTGGTCCCTGGCCCTGCAAAAAGCCAACGCCTTACTCCACTATTATCCCGATTCACCTGAAGCGGACCGGGTCCGGGATAACCTCAATTTCCTAACCCAAAAGGTTAAAGAAAACCCGCCTGAAAAACCGTCGTTTTAATAATAAGATTATGCCG
>DAOWBV010000098.1 GCA_030633885.1 Planctomycetota bacterium | reverse complement strand
GCCGCCTGGGCCGGGAAGCGGTTGCCTACTTCAAAAGAATGGGAAAAAGCGGCTCGTTGGACCGACGGCCGCGATTATCCCTGGGGTAATTCGGAAAAAGTCAAGATCAATGTTGGCGGCCGGGTCAAAAGCGTTATCAAGAGCGTCGGCCAGTATCCCCAGGATCGCAGTCCTTATGGCTGTTTTGATCTGGGCGGAAATGTTTCCGAATGGACACTTGACGCGTATGCCCAGAAAAGGGACGGCAGTAAAGTCGTCCGGGGTGGCAACTTTAACGATTACTTATCCAAAGCCCGCTGTGACAGCGAAGATTTCGCCTTGCCTTTCCAACAGGAAAAATACGTTGGTTTCCGGTGCGCCAAATCGATTGAATAACGAAAAGATAATTATTTTTCTTGCCAAATTAAAAGACGGTTGTATAATAATAAAATCAGTTTAACATCAAAATTATTAGTAACAAAATGGAGGGGATTATGAAAAGCGTGAAATGGATGCTGGTTTTGGTTGGTGGCAGTCTGATCGTGGCCGGTTGTGTTTCGAAAGGGTTTGTCCGGGAAGAGATTGATAAAGCGACTACTCAACTGAATATCGAACACGCTAAAAATCTTGATACTAAAGTTACGGAACTTAATAATGATCTCAGTAAACAGATCGTGGAGATCAAAAAAAATTATGTCCTGAATAAAGAACTGGATTCAAAATTGTATGAGTATGATCAGGAGATCAAAAAAGTTATCGAGACCAAGATAGAGGAACTTAACGTGATCGTTCAGGCACTTCAACAGAAGATCGAAACTTTCAAAGTGGCCAACCAGGACGATATTGTTCAGTTATCGAACGAATTAAAGATCGCCGCCAGCGTTTTCTGGAAAAAACTTAAGGCAGAAAGAGACGGTTTGGAACGGGCGATGAACGAACTGGACAAGTTAGATTTCACGAAAACCGCCAAACCGCCGGATTTGTTGGTCGAACCGCCCGAAGCGCCGCCGGAACTGCCTCCCGAAATACTTGAAGGGGAATAATGCTGTTTCGCCGGGATGAAAAATTATTCGTCCGGCCTACCTGCGCCGAGGCTTTGGCAGGCAGGCCTTCAGCCGGCACAGCGGCCCAGTTTCTGGATCTGGCCCCGATGGTGGATATTATGTTCACCCTGATCCTCTTTTTTATGCTCACCTCGCCTTTTGTTACCCAGTGGGGGATCAAGGTTAATTTGCCCAAAGTGAGTAACGTTACCACTCTCCGACCGTCCGAAGTTGAGATCAGGATTGATGCCAATGACGAGATCTTCGTTTCGGACCGGTCCGTTGTCTTAGCGGAATTAACTGAAGAATTGGACCGCCTGGCCGAAGATGGACAGCCCGTGATGATCACCGGTGATATCAAAGCTTCTTTGGGTGTCGTGCTGGAAGTTTGGGACGTGGCCAAAACTGCCGGTGTCAGAGAACTGAATATTCGCACTCAGATCAAGAAGAAAAAATAAAGAGTTGATCAATCAGTCAACTGTTCCACTAGTTCAACCGCATTTCTTTCCATCAGACCGATTGTTTTTGTTACGACTGAACGAAAATAAGCGTAGGCGACATAGGTGGGAATAGCGATGACCAGCCCGATGGCCGTGGTCAGCAGGGCTTCCCAGATGCCACCGGCCAGATCGCCCGGTCCGGTTCCCTGGCCGACGTTGGCCATTTCCTGGATCCGTTGAAAAGCATTGATCATGCCGGTGACCGTCCCGAGAAAACCCAGGAGGGGCGCGATATGGGCGATGTTTGAAAGGATCCCCAGATTCTTTTCCAGGGAAGGTAATTCCAGGGCGGCTGATTCCTGCAGGGCCGTCTTGACCTGTTCTTTCGGGTCACCGGTCGTGGACCGGCGCTGAGATTTTTGCTTTTTCAGGGCCGCTAACCCGCTTTTATAGATCAGAGCCAGATTGAGACCGGATTTTTCACAAGCCTCGATCGCTTCGGCCAGCGAACCTTTTTTGACTATTTCATTCAAATTTTTAAGGAAACTGATCAGCTTTTTCCGGGTTAAATATAAGGTGAAAAACCTTTCAATTATGATCCCCAGGGCCAGGATCGAGCAGAGCAGGAGCGGGTAAATAAAAAAGCCGCCTCGTGATATAAAATCCCACATATTTTATCCTTATTAGCTGGAAAGCTACTTTATATCATTTTTTCTGATGGTCTGTCAAATAATTTAATAGCCGTAAAAATCTTGACAATCGGTTTTTGGCGGGTTAAGATAACAAATCTGAAATATAAACAGTATTTTTAAGAGGAGAAAAACCATATGGAACGAACTTTAGTGATCATTAAACCCGATGCCGTCCAGCGACAGTTAGTTGGTCGGATCATTACCCGATTTGAGAGTAAAGGGTTGACCCTGGCCGGGTTGAAGCTGCTCAAAGTGAACAAAAACCAGGCCCAGAAACTTTACGGGGCGCATAAAAAAAAGAGTTTTTACCGCGGTTTGATGAAGTTCATCACCGCTGGTCCCGTGGTGGTCGTGGTTATCAAAGGTGTCCAGGCCATCGCGATCTGCCGTAAGATGCTGGGGGCGACTTTTGGGCCGGATGCCGATCCGGGCACTATCCGGGGTGACTTTGCGGCAAGTATCAGTTATAATCTGGTTCATGCTTCTGATTCAGCCGAATCATCTAAATACGAGATTCCTATCTTTTTTCGTTCTAACGAGATCATTTCCTATGATTTGCATAATATTAAATGGATTTATCATCCGGAAGAAGAAAAAGAATTAGAAATATGAGAAAAACGTGGATCGTGGCGTTAACCGGTGCCAGCGGGATGACTTATGCCCGGCGTGTCCTCGAAATATTGAATCGGGAAAACTGCCGGATCCACCTGATCCTTTCCCCGGCGGCGGCGGAAGTTATCCGACAGGAACTCTTAATCCCGGTTGATCTGGCCGACGAAGAATCTGTGTATCGGGCTTTGTTTAACTCTCCGGTTAAACCTGCCTCCCGCCCTTTCAGGGCGAGGCTCGCCCCGAATGGGGCGGCGCCGAACCGTCGGGCAGGCGGGTCTGTCACTTATCACCACTATGAAGACATTGCCGCGCCCATTGCCAGTGGGTCTATACCGGTCGATGGGATGCTTGTTGTGCCGGCCAGTATGGGAACGATCGGGTCGATCGCTTCCGGTATTTCCGGTAACCTGATCGAACGGGCCGCGGACGTTACCCTGAAAGAGAAACGGCCGTTGATCCTGGTCCCGCGCGAAACCCCTTTCAATACTATTCACCTGACCAATATGCTTAAACTGGCTCAGGCCGGAGCAACGGTCCTGCCGGCCATGCCGGGTTTTTATCACCATCCTCAGAAATTAGAAGACCTGATCGATTTTGTCGCTTTTAAAATCATCAGCCAGATGGGTATTTCTCTACCCGAACCCGACGCCCGCCAATACAAAAAAATCATGGACACCGTTAGAGAATAGTAATATTATTTTATTTTGCTCTGTTGAAAGCCTGGCCTCGGTGTCATTGCGAGGAGCGTAGCGACGTGGCAATCTCGAGGGAATGAGATTGCTTCGCCCGATAAATCGAGGCTCGCAATGACATTTTGAGTAGGATTTCAACAAAGTAATTTTATTTCATAAAATCTCTAACGGGGTGAACCGAATTAGACGATATTTCGTTTATATAAGTAGATAACCAGCAAAAGGGTACCGGATTCAATATGCGTGATAAGATCATTGTTTTTTGTTTATTGATAGTTGTTTTTATCTTAACCCCGATCGTTTGTGTTAAGACCGAGGATGAACCGGTTAAAACCCCGGTCGATAAAAATGTCATCACGCTTGATCAGGGCGAAAAGGTTTATTTAAAAGAGAAACGGATCGAGATTTCCGGAATGATCACTAATCCCACCTGGCCGCTGGAATTACTGGCCTGTGCCGAAGGCGGTAAGGATTATGAATCATTGGTAGTGATGGAATGTAAACCCCAAAATATTCACCTGGCGTTGGTCATGTTCGGATTGAAAGAAGGAGTGGGGCCAACTTATTTCGGCGATCCGGTCAAGCCGACCGGTGATCTGGTGTTAGTATTTCTCGAATGGGAAAAAGACGGTCAAACGATCTCGGCCCGGACCGAAGACCTGATTCTTGATGCCCGGACCAAGGAAACGGTCGACCGGGTGGGCTGGTCTTTTACCGGTTCGGATTTCGTCGATGAACTTGATCCGGATACCGGTAAACCGACCGGACGGAAGATATATCTGGCTAACTCGACCAAAACTATCATTGCTACTTATCATGATCCGTCAGCCATCCTGGATAATCCCACCCGCGGTGGTGGGATCGGGAATATTTATTATCCTCATAAGGATAAATTGCCGCCTAAGGGCACACCGGTAAAAATAGTTATCCGCGTGCCGACGGCCAAAGAACTGAAGGAATTAAAAAAGATCAACGCGGAAGTGGATAAACGCGAGCAGGCCGAATTGAAGAGATGGAAAGAAGCTGAAGAGAGCGAATAATCATTCGAAGAACCGCCGGAAGAGAAATGATAATGACTAAAACCCAAAATAATTTAAAACAGCGGCTGGCCCGGGTTGCCTGGACCTTATGGAGCCGTTTGTTGCTTAAGGAAATATTGCGCTGGGGTTTTTACGGCTGTTTGGTAAGCGTTGTCTTTATTACCCTGACTAAGTTCAGTTTATACTGGCAGGGATTGTTGCAACAGCAGCCGGGTCTGTTTTACGGATTACCTTTCGGGGTCGGTTGTTTGCTGGGATGCCTGGTTGGTCTGGTCAAAAAACCGTCGTTGTCCCAATCGGCTTTGTTTCTGGATAATATTTTGAAACTGGATAATAAACTGGTTACCGCGTTGGAATGTTTGAGCCAGCCAAAACAGAGTCAACTCTCCCTGGCCTTGATCAACGATTCTTTTCACCAGTTGGAACGAGTCCGGTTGTCATCGGCTTATCGATATTTTGATCTGAATTATGTTTTACGTTTCATCGTTGTTATTTTAATTATCGGTGTTTTGACTCTTATTCCGGTGGTCAAGTCGCCGGAACTAATGGCCCGGACCCGGGCGAGTGCTTTACTGGCGGAAGAATCGGCCCGGTTGAGAAACACGGTCGATAATATCAACCAGCGACCGGATCTTGATGCGGCGGCCCGGTCAATCATGGAAGAGATGGACCGGATAGCGGATATTTTGGTCCGCGAAGATGTGGATCGGGCAATGGTCCGGCAACGGCTGGACAAATTATCCGCCCGGACGAAAAGACAGTTAGCCCAGTTGCGGTCGGCCGAACAAATGATTGAAGAAGTTTCTGTTATCCTGGAACAAAACAGTTCCCCCGCCCGGACCGAGTCGATTTTAAAGAATCAGGATCTCAGAAAACAGTTATGGCGGGAGTTAACTGACAAAATAGCGCGGGGTGAAGTCAAGGTGACCGCGTTGAATCAATTAAAAAGTACGCTCCGGAAAATTAAACGCCAGGCTGCCGGTTTGCCGGAAGCCGGTCCAGCCCTGGCTGATGCTATTCAGGTTCTGGAGACCGGTGAAGGAAACCTTGAAGGATCGCTGGAGAAATTTTTTGAGACGATTGCCCGAAAGCAAGAGGATATTCTGGAACGGATTTCCTCCCGGTTAAAGACTACCCGGCAGGAAACAGATCATTTATCGTTAACCGATCTCGACAGTCTGCCGACGGTTGTGGTTCCTGATCGACTGGAGACAGATTTTTCCGTCGTTCCTCGGATCGGGCAAGAAAAAATCGAATACCCAATGCACTCGCCTCGCTCAAGCGAGAGCGGAGCGGGTCAAACTAACCGCGGCAATATTTTTTTTAAGGTTAGCGGACCGGTTGATTCTGCCCGCGAATCATTGGTGGAACAGGTGATCAAGAGCCGTGAAACTGCTTTGACCCGGCGTGATTGGCCGGTGGAGTATAATGAAGTGATCGAACAATATTTTAGAAAATAACTTATAATTTTGTAGCGGAAGGCTTTAGCCTTCCATAAATATTAGTGGAAACCTAAAGGTTTCCGCTACATCGTAAGGAAAAAACTATGAGAACTAATAATCTACTTCTGGCTATTCTTCTGATTTTGATCGGCGGTGTTATTATCGGTGTTTCTTTTATTCTGACTCAGCCTGTTTCATCGACCGGCGGGTCGGGGCCGGCTCTCCGGACTTTTTTGCCTGATCGGTCTTTACCGCCGGTTACTCCGAATATTGTTGAACCGGAGGGTTCGAACAACCCTTTGATCTCGCTGGAAAAATCTTTTGAGAAAGGATTGACTTGGCTGATGGCCCAGCAAATAACAAAACAGGATAATCCTGACGGGTTCGGTGCCTGGCCTGGTTTGGAAGGCAAAGCGGATGTCGCTTTTACCGCTCTGGCCCTGGTTTGCGTTGGGCAGAACACCCCGGCCAAATATCGCGCGGTTTATCAATCCCGGATCGATCAGGGCGCCCAGTACATCCTTAAAAATCAGCAGGCGAACGGTTCTATTATTGACCCGGGTAAAATACCTTCTTTTACTACTTACAAGACTTCTTTGTCCATCATTGCTCTGGCGGTCATTGATAAAGAAAAGTATCAGGCGGCGATTAAAAAAGCGCAGGATTTTTTGATTAATGCTCAGTATCCCGAATCCAGTGAAGTGCAACTGCAGGGTGGTTGGGGTTATCAAGAACGGGGCGGCGAAAAAAAACCTAATCCGAACATGTCGGTCATGAATCAAGTATTGACTGCTTTGCACGAAAGCGGTCTGTCCGACGAAAGCGAAACCTGGGGTCGGGCGGTTGAATTCCTGACTAAATGCCAGGATCTGAGCGAGACTAATACGTTCCGGGTGACCGGTAACGGTGGCGGCTTTTCTTATTCACCGATCGAAAGCAAAGCCGGGAAAGAGACTTTACCGGACGGTCGCCAGGTTTTTAAATCTTACGCCAGCATGACCTACGCCGGGTTATTAAGTTTTATTTATGCCCAGGTCAAAAAAGATGACCCGCGCGTCCGGGCTTCGTACGGCTGGATCCAGTCACATTATAATCTGGATGAAAATATCGGGTTGCGGACCGATGCCAAACCTCAGCTGGGCAAGCAGGGTTTGTTCTATTATTATCATACTTTTGCCAAGGCGCTCGATGCCTACGGGGAAAAAGTTATCGTTACCAGGCCGGATGACGCGGAACACGTTTGGGCTCAGGACCTGGCGGAGCGACTGATCGCTCTGCAGAAAAGTGATGGGACCTGGGTCAATGAAGTAGACCGTTGGTTTGAAGGCTATGACCTTTTAACTACTTCTTACAGCCTGATGTGCCTTAATATCTGCCGGAAATGGCTTGAGTAAATTACTACTACGACAGATAATATTTTTTGCTTAACATATTTTGTATTTGTTATTCCATACCTGTCTGTCGTGCGCAACTTTAGTATTCGGTAACACTTGGGCGACAAAATTATGGTGAGTTCCTCCCCCTCTTGCCCCGCTGGCTGGCGGGGTGAAATGGG
>DAOWBV010000016.1 GCA_030633885.1 Planctomycetota bacterium | reverse complement strand
TTCGGTAGCCATTAATAGCCTGAATTAAATAAGTTTTGTTATGAGTTTGACGCCACAAGAAAAAGAATCCGCACAGCGTTTTGAACTTAAGATTCCAATGATTAGCATTAAGTGCGTTAGCTTTGCTAAAATGCCCGGCCGCTCGAGAATAATTTTTTTTGGCAAGATAGATAACACCGCTTTTGTACCAAGCCCGGGCAAAAGTCGGAGCATATTGACAGGTTTTTGAATAATGGTTTAAACTCTGAGTAGTTAGTTTTTCTTTGATAACTATTGAGTTATTGATGCTTTTAAATTGATTTTCCAGAGTTTGACCTAATTGATAGTGGTATTCTGCTTTGGCGGGTAATAATTGCAGGGTTCGAGTGAGATAGGAGATTATTTCTTGATGGTTAGCCGGTTGCGTTTTTATAATAGAGGATGCTTTGTGAAAATAAATATCGGCTAATAGTATTTTAAAGCATAACCAGCCGTAATAACCAGCCGAAATTAACAGGCAAATTAAAATAATTACTTTTTTTATGTGTTTATTCGGCATTATCATTGACAGGTAAATCAGGTGATTGGTCCGGTTTTGAAGCGATTCCTAATCCCGCGAGAACGACCATTATCAATCCGATAGCGGGTATATGGAAATTAAAGTCACCTAAAGCATGGAAAAGATTTGCGCTGACACTACCGAGGATACCGATTAAAAAACCGCGATGATTAGAGTCGGTTATTTTTATTTTCCGTAGAATTGTTCTTGTCCAGAAATAAATCCCTGAAAGAAATAATAATAAACCGGCTAAACCGACTTCGGCCAGAATATGCAAATATTCATTATGGGCAAAACGATAAAAAGCCTCTAAATGGGGCGGTGTGTAAATAGGAAAAACGTAACCATAATTTCCCCAACCAACGCCAAAAACCGGGAAACTTTTAACCATGTTTAGATTGGCTTGCCAGATTTGAATTCGGTCTCCCTGGATAAACTCATGTCTAATGGCTTCCAGGCTAAAGCGACGAGAAACAGGGTCAACTCCGATCCATAACAAAAGAGCCAGAGCAAAAAAAATAATGGCGATAACAAACCATTTGGACTTATCGCCGCTTAGCTTAGCGACCGTACTCATCAATAAAAGTGAAAAAAAGAAGCTGATGATACCGATTCGGGAAGTAGTAAGAAAAAGTGCCAGGACCATAATAACGATCCCTGAAAAACAATATAGTTGCTTTAAATTTATTTTTACTGAAGTTTGTTTTGGTCGGGTAATAAATAAACCTAACCCTAAGGGGATAGTAAGTTCCATCAGGGCGGCAAAATTGGTTTGGCTGATAAAAGTTCCGCAGACGCCGTTGAAAGTCCATTGCTTTGCGTAAAAACCAATAATTTGCAGTGGAATTAAATATTGAATCAGGCCGAAAATAGCGACCGTACATCCAAGTAAGTAAATTGACCAACTTATTTGTCGTTGAGTTTTTAAGTTATAAGCACAACAGAGCGTAAAAAAATAAATCACCAGATAGCTGATTAAAAGCAATAAATTTTCCAAGGTCGCAAAATTATATAAAGAAATTGTAGCGAAATTGTGATTTTCTTGTAACGTGACGGTGGTGGCGCTAAAATAACGCAAAAAAATGTTTGGCAGGGGGATTAATTGTAAAAAAATAAGTCCGGCAAAACAAAAGATGGTTATGTTAAGTGGTGAAAGTTTTATCGGCCATTTTTTATTTCTCGCGACAAAAATTATGATTGTGGTTAGGCCGATAAGGAGCGCCGTTAATTCGAGGATTCCTTTTGTCCAGGTTAAGACCCCGCCGTAAGCCAAGGAAGTAAAAAAAATTACACTGACCAGCAAAATTAATTGGATGTTATGCATTCTGCTTGGGCGAATAGTAATATTTATTATAGTAAGGATATTTCTGATGTTGATGAGGCACGGCGTTTAGGACAATGCCGATAGCTTTCGCGCCACTTTGGCGAAGTTGTTGGATAGATTTTTGGATGAGTCGTCCTCGAGTGCGTCCGGCATAAACAATTAAAATGCCTAAGTCAAGTTTGCTGGCTAAGAGCGCTGCATCGGCGACTAACAATGCCGGCGGCAAGTCAAAAATAATATTATCATAAGATTTTTTAGTAGTTTCAACTAAAAAATTCATGGCCGGGCTTTCAAGTAAACTAACCGGATGGGTTGAAATTTTTCCGGCCAGCAAAACATTTAAATTGGCTAAACCTGATTGCTGAATTACTTCCTCCAATTTATTTTTCTTCAATAAAACTTCAGCGATACCGCGATGATCCTTTAATCCGAGGTGATTTTGCAGGCTGGGTTTTCGTAAGTCAGCTTCGACTAGTAATACTTTTTTTCCATCTTGAGCTAAAGTGGCGGCGAAATTTAAAGCGGTCAAAGTTTTTCCTTCATTAGGTGAAGCGCTGGTCAGGTAAATAGTTTTTGATTTATCAGTGATACAATTACTGCCGGTCCGAATCATTCTAATGCTTTCCCCGTAATTGGAATAAGGTTCTTTCTGGACTAGAATCAGATCGGTTGAAGCATTAGAGGCGTCTGGAGTAGCTTTGCCGAAGTCGATGAGTGGGAGAGTTCCCAGTAGCGGTAAATCTTTGGCATAAAAAGACAGTATTTCCTCGTTATCGATTGAATCGTCAAAGTATTCAGTTATAAATGCAAACGCAAAGCCGACAAGCAGACTAATGAATAAAGATAATAAAAAATTAAATACTACGCGATGGTTAATAGGGGATTGCGGCACTTTGGCGTAGTCAATTACTTTAATATTAGTATTTTTTAATCCAACCATTTGCTTTAAGGCGCTAATATTTCCCAGGTATTTGTTAAACACTTTTTCTTTTAGTTCGCAGTCTTTAATAAGTGATTCTAGTTGAGCATATTGTTGTTCCTGGTTGATTGTTTTTTGCCTTTCTTTGGCGATTATTTTTTTAAGGGCGGCTTCTTCCGCTTCTATTTGCTTATAAGTTATTTGTAAATTATTTAATAACTGATTTCGGGCAACCTGAATTTGGTATTCAATAGCTGATTTTTCCGCATTTTTTTTCTGCCAGACGGGGTGTTTTTTTTTATATTTAGTGATTAATTCGCGGTGTTCCATTTCCAGAGAGCTTTTCTGGAGATATAGTTTTTGGATAAACTTTTCCAGGGAGGTTGCTTTTGAATGATTTTTTGTCATAAGTGCGTGGGGATGATTTTGGAAGTTTTGGTATTGAGACTCGAGTAAAATTCGTTCGGATTCGCTTTCTGTTAGTTTTTCAGTTAGTTGAGATAACCGGGCCATGGTAATGTTACGATATTCTTTAAAGGGCATAATTTCGTTAGATTGTTTAAAGTCATATAGTTTTTCTAAGGATGCCTCGTAATTTTTTTGGAGTTTTGGCAGGTTAGTCGCCAAGGTCTGGATAGTATTGAAAAAATCATCCTGTCTCCAGCCGTAATTTTTTTTAACGTAAACCTGTATCAGTGTGTTAGTGATTTTAGCTGCCTCCGGTCCACTCCGTCCTTGACAGCTGACCTTGACTAAATTACTTTCCATGACCGGTGTAATTTTAATCTGTTTGATAAATTTGTCCACTGGGTCGGTTGGCTTATTAGTAGCGGCAGTGCTATTCGGTAGTTTTTTTAAAAAACCGGAAGAAGAATTTTTATTTGATTGAAAAAAAGTTTTGTTTTCAGGGGGTAGCTGATCTAAAACATCCTGAGCTAGGGAACGGCTTTCAAAGAGAGCATACTGAGTATTGTAAAACACTTTTAAATTTAGGGGAGATGAAGTCCCGTCTCTTAATCCAGATAACTTCAAGTAGGGGTTTTCCGGTTCGATCAAGAGGGTGGCAGTGCTTTGATAACGTGGCGGTGCTTTCAGCGTAATAATCAAAGTAGTTAAAGGGATGATAATTATTGGAACCAGGATGGCCCAGCGTTTTTTTTTAATTACTCTCCAGTAATCCTTTAAATTTATTTGAAAATAATAGTTTTCTGGTGGCATAGTTTGGTCTCCCCGGCTAAAAGAAGCTTTCCGGAACATAGATAATGTCTCCAGGCATTAGTTCGACATCGCTGGAAAGGTCACCTTTGATTATTTTTTTGACGTTAACGGTAAAAGTTTCTTCTTTGTTGTCTTTATCTTTCCTCAGGATCTTCACTTTAGTAGTGGCGGCAAATTTATTGAAACCCCGCGCCTGGGATAAAGCTTGGGTTAAAGTCATTTTTTGAATGCCGCGGGGAATCGGGTAAGCCCCTGGTTGATTAACCGCCCCTAAAATATATATTTTATCGGTGTTGCTTGGTTGAAGGGCGATAATGGTATCATTTGGTTCAATAACGAAGTCATCGAAATTTTCAGGGTTTTCGTTAGTCAGCATTTCCGCCAGAGATACTTTTATGAAATTTAAAGTTGAATCTTTCGGGTCATTATTTTTTCTGATAATTAAAATTTGGCCGGGATCGGCTTTTGAGGTTAAATCACCAGCTAAACTGAGAGCTTGCGTCAATCTTAATTGTTCACTGGAACTCCAGAAATATATGCCCGGTTTGTTTACGTTTCCCATTATCGCGATCTGTTTTTTAGAGCTGGGAATAATGATAATGTCTTCGGGGCGGAGGTTGATATCGGTTGTTTTTAAATTAAAATCTTCCAGGGAATCTAAATTTTTGAGATTAATTGTTAATACTTTCTTTTTATCTCCAAGTCGTCTGATGATTTTAATTTTGGTTCGATCGGCTTCTTCGGTAAATCCTCCGGAGAGAGCAATGAGTTGAATTAAAGTCAAGGATTTGCCGGGTTGAATTTTATATACTTGAGGTTTTTTTACCTGGCCTAAAACAAACACTTCCCGAGGGGCGTATGATTCAATGATAATTGACACGCGCGGGTTAATTAAATAATCATGGCTCAATAATTCGGTGATTTCGTTTTTAAGTTGATCGGTTGGTTTTCCTTTAGCCATCAACGGACCGAGTAAAGGATAATCAATTAATCCTTGCGGTGTGACTTTTTGATTAAATGATAAATCAGGATTTTGATAAACCGTTATTTTCAGACGATCGCCAGATATGATTAAATTATTTTCAGTCACCAGGTCATCTGCGTTTAAAGCGCAAATTGCGTTAAAGAAAATAAATAGCCACAATACATAGTTGGCGGCCCGATGTAAAAATCGGTCGTTAGAACTTGATCGTGGCGCCGGCTTGCCAAATACTATTTTCATAGTCCCTCGTCGATTCTCTTGACTTATTTTGCCTAAATCGGTAACCCAGGTCGATCTTAATTTTTCTATTGAGTTTGTAGGCAACAACTGTTTGCCAATTTAATCTCGACACGCTTGATTCATTAAGCGGGCGGGTATTTTCACCTGTTAATTCCGAGCTTAAAACTAAGTTTGGAGTTTGCTGTTTTTTGATTTTTAAGGTTAATTTTTTGGTGCTTTGGAAGTCAGATCTGGTCGCATATTGGGTGCTCTGGATTAAATTTCCGCTCAGGATAATCAAGGGTGTAATTTCATATTGACAGCTACCGATAATCTCAGGTATTTTTATTATTTCCTTTTCTCCGGTAGTTGGATCTTTTTTCGTTGCACGTTGATGATAACCTAATTTTATGAGAAGATGTATTCGGGGGGTTAATTCTCCTTTTAGTCCGCCGCGCAATGAGAAGAAACTGGAGTCTAAAAATGTTTCTTCTTCATAATCAAGTGTCCCCTGAGAACACTCAAATAGTATCCGCAGGCGAGGCTTGAAATTGTGAAAAAAAGTTAATTCCGTACGCTGCTCGTTATTATTTATAAACTGATAATTTTCGTCATCAAAATCAACTGTTTGTTTAGAATGATTTAGTTCCCATGAGGTCCTCTCGAATTTTAAACTACCTGATAAGGTTAAGTTGTTATGTGTTCTTTCTAATGGTTTTTCGATTAAAACCTCCATCGGATCGGCCATCTTACGCCAATGGTCATCTATCTTAATAGTTACGCGGCGCGACTTGAAAGCCGTACCTAATAAGGCGTCGTGTTCAAGGATGTTTAAATCGGACCAGGTATTATATTTTTTTGATGTGCCTAAGTAATCCAAAGAAATTTTCCCCCGAGTTAAATAATATCCTAACTTAGCCCCGAAAAGGGATTTAAAGATTTCATCGGCTTCTTTATCGATTTCATCTAAAAATATATTATCATCATAGCTGATCTCTTGTCCCACGGTAAAATTAGACTGAAATGACCCCCGATTTTTTTTGTCGGTTGACTGGAGATTAATAGGCCCGGATAGGAATCCTTCTCCTATTACCCTGGAAAAATTCATTACGAGAATAATAATAATCCAAAGAGGCGTTAACCATTGTTGCCGCAAACAGCTTTTCATGTATGATAATAGTTTTAATTGGTTTAATTCTAATCAGGTAAAAATGGGGTGGCTTCCTGGATTTCTTCGATTGGTTCATCAATTGGTGTTTGGGTTTCTTGAAAAAAAAGTACTTCTATTTTGCTGGCTACGTCAGCGGTGGAAATCATTGGATTATTCGTGACTATTTCAATCTCGCCTAATTCCGGATCGGTAACGATTTGGGTGATTTCACCATTGGTATTATTGACGCTTATTTTTAGTGTTAGTTCTTGCCGGTCTCTTGATAGGGATAAATCCACGGATCGAACGCTCATTTTTTTTACCGTAATAGTATCGCCTTGGGTGGTATTGATAGTCAAACCGTTGGTAAAATATATTTTCGTAACACCTTTTAGTATAGTCAAAGAATTGTTTTTAATGATTACTTGAATATTTTCTGGCAAATTAAATGGCTTGTTTTCCTGGTAAGGGGTGGTGGCGTTAGTAATGATAAATTTTCCTTGATGAAAAAATATTCGGGGAGCTTTTTTTTGATTGATATCTGATAAAGCTTGTTGGCAGTCAAGCGCTTTATTCGAATCGCCTAAAGCTTCGTAACAGCGTTGCAAGTTCATTAAAGCTTTTTCGGCAGTAGATTCTAAATCCAGAGAGAGGGCTTGATTGAATTCCTGAAGGGCCTGGTTCAAATCGCCTGCTTTCGTTAAAGCTTGGCCTTGTTTTAAATGGTTGTTAAATCGAATGATTTTTTTTGTTATGGGTGTAATTTCTTTTGCCTTTTGGTTCATGCCTAGCTCCTTGTACAGAATAATCAGGGAAATCCAGGCTTTACGGTGGGTCGGATCAACTTGAATGGCTTTTTGATAGGAAGACTCGGCTTCGGTATATAGTCCTTTATCTCGCAGGGCATAACCTTGCTTCATAAAAATGTCAGCTAAATTTTTATTGTATTTTAACCCGGCTTCACTACCAAAACTTACCGAAGAAGCTGCCCCCAATATGATAGTTATTGCTATTAAATACTTTTTCATGGTAGTTTTTTTCCGCAAAAGATTAAATATTCGCTAACCCTATATGATATTTTATTGATACCGGAATGTCAATCAAAATCTCGCTTATAATCTGATTTTATTAAAATATACTCATTTCCCGTTGAAATCTCTTTCCAGGTAATATTGTGTAAGAATAAGTGCTTTGACGGCAGTAAAAAATATTGTATTTAATGCAATAGTGACGCTCAATGAATTTTTATTTTAGTTATTAAAAGGTGACACGCTGTTTTCGGCTAACTTTGATGATGTAATCCGTCAGAGATTTTTTATGATATTAAAAATATCAGTATTTCTAACGTTATTTGTTTGACGCGGAATCTGAAAACTACTGCTGAAAATAGGGTGGCTGGTTTTGGAAATGCGACCGTGAGATCCTTTTATTTTAGACGTGTCCAACGAAGTACCCAGATGCCACCAGTCAAAAAATAGTTCCAGCGGATCATACCCGGGTTTGTTGTGGATATCGACATGACGGGCATAGTCCGGGGCCTGCGCCGGATCAGTCCACCAGGGATAGGCACACCAGTGATCAGATTCCGAAACCGCTATCAATTCACCGGCCCGCGGATGATCGATGGGACGATCCAGAACTTTTTCTATTCCGTTGATCCCGGCCAATAATTTTTTTATCTCGGCGACCGGAACATTCGGCTGGCAATAAACGTGCGCAATCTGGTGGTCCACCACCGCAAAAACCCGCGAAGTGTTGAAATCAAGATATTCCCGCCCGTCCACGGTCCGGACTTTGAGAAATTCATTTTTCTTTAAAACCTGATTGATCATCACCGCCTGTTTAACGTCGGTCATGGTGTAATCGGAAAGGGCGATTACCTGATATCCTTTTTTTAAGGCATCGCCGGCAAGGGAAGCGATCAGGTCATCGATCGCTTTCAGTTCCTGCTTCATCCGCGGATCCGACGGACCCCAGCGTTGCTGGTTATAATCCAGATGGGGCAGGTAAGTCAGGACCAGGTCCGGGGCGTGTTCGTCCATAACCGCGCGAGTGGCGTCGGCGATCCAGGTCGATGACTTCAGCGAGGTGAACGGACCCCAGTACCATTTCAGATCAAAGGCGCCTAATCGGTTTTTTAGTTTTGGATAAAGGTCGGCCGGTTGGCTGTAACAATCCTGGATCATACCGCCGTGATGTTTATGGATCGGAGCCGGGGTAAGGATAATATCATTGTTTGATCCGATACTGTTCTGCCAGAACAAAATAGCCGTTTTCAGGTCAGGTTTTTTTGATTTAAGGACATCCCAGATCCGGGGTGATTGGCAAAGTTTATCGGATTGTTCCCAGAAACGGGTCTTGAGAAAATCGCGGTCGAAAAACCCGTTACCGACGATCCCGTGGTCTGCCGGTTCGCGGCCGGTCGTCAAGGTTGCCTGAGTCGAACAGGTAACAGCGGGAAAGGACGGTTGGAGTTCCTGGAAAGTCCCGGTCCGTGGTAAAGTTTTTTTGATATAGACAGCGCTTTCCGGGTATTGGTCAATCAGCTGAGTCGATAGGGCGGCGATATTGATAACAAGTAATTTTGGCATAGTTACTCAAAAACAAAAGGGACATTAAAAACTATTTTTTTCAGATCGACTTTATTGTTAATATTCGGGAACGGGGCGGCGCTTTCGATCGCAGCGTGGGCGGCCATGTCCAGGACGGGAAAATCAGAGTGTTCCAGGAAGATCAACTTTTTTATCTCGCCGGTACTAGCAATCGTTAATTGAAGAACGACCCGGCCGGTCATCCGCTGGGTCTGAGCCTTGGCCGGGACAAAATATTGGGCCTGGATCCGGTCGCGGACCTGCTCGACATATCGGACGGAGGGGCTGAGTTGTTTTGAATGGGTTCGTCGGGAAATCGTCTTTAAAGATAATTCTTTTTCCAGTTCTTTTAGTTTTGCCCGGGCTTCTTCGAGGCTGAGAGCGCGAGAGCTGTCCGGCTCATTTTTTTTGACGGATTGGGTGGACGCGGAGTTGGATCCGGTGTTTGGCCCGGCATTCAACCGGGGCGAAACCTCCCAGGGCGGGGCTAAGTCCGGGGCAGTCGCAGTCGAGGTTTCCGGCGTTTCGGTGCCTGAGGCAGATCCGTCCTTCGGCGGAAAAGGTGATCGGGAATTGCCAGCGATATCAGTTTTGAGAGGGACCGGCGCGAGCGGTTCTTCGGGCAGGAGGTCCGGCCTCAAGGTCCGGCCGGATTCGTCCATCAGGACGACTTCCTCCAGCAGGAATTTCAGGTCGCGCATGGTCAGGTCCGCTTTTTTTCGGCTGGCGAAATCAGGCATGAAGGAAAAAATAAAAATATGGGCGATGACCGAGACCAGTAAGGTGATCGCCAGTAATGGCAAAGAGAATATCTTCATATTAAAAATCGGGCGCAGATTTTCGCGGCTAAACACGAATTTGTTTTTTTAAATACTAATAATAAATGTCCCATAGAAACTTTATATATTTTATGAGTAAAATCTGTGATTAGCTGTGTCCGATCACCTGGTTATTTATAATCCTAAATCCGAACTGATCGAATTCATAGCGTCCAGCGAGATTTGAAAAAAACGGTCCAGGTCCAGATTCAGGTCCTGGCAGGTTCGCATGGCTTCGCGGCTGGCCCCGGCGGCAAAACGTTTTTCCTTCATCCGGTTTTTGGCGAAAGCCACGTCGATAGCCGATAATTTCTTTTCTGGCCGGATCAGGGCGCCGGCGACCAGGAATCCGGTTACCGGATCGGCGCAGTAGATCGCTTTTTCCATCAGGGTTTCCCTTGTCTTTTTGTCCGCGTGGGCTTTTATGGCATTGATGATCTCAGTTGAAACATCTTTATCTTTAAGTAACTCTTCGGTTATTAAAGTATGCTTTTCCGGTGTTTTCTTGGTATCTTCATAATCCAGGTCATGCAGCAGACCGGCTAACCCCCAGGACTCTTCGTCCTCTTTTAATTCCCGGGCCAGATATTTCATGACTGCTTCCACGGCCAGAATATGTTTACGTAAGTTAACGTTGTTTATTTTTGATTCCATTAATTGAATCGCTTCAGCTCTGGTCATTTTTCACCTCAAATTCTTGATTTATCATGGGATTATTATACCTGCCCTGATTTGTTTTGTCAATGATGAGATTTTTTTGTTTTTGCTTTGGGTTCTAAGGGAATTGATTTGCTATCAGTAGTGACCGCAACTACTTCGCGATCACGCTTAATTTATTTATTTTTATTGGTGGAGTGAGAAGCGCGCCCGAAACCCATTCCGCCTGGTTACCGATGCAGTCGATATTTTTTAAGGCGTCATAGGTGTTACCGGCTAACATCACATTTTTTACCCGGCCGGCGATCTGTCCGTTCTCGATTTTGTAACCGAGGAAAACATTGACCGAAAATTCCCCGCTGATCGGGTTGCCCTGGCCTAACCCGAGGACGGAGTGGACCAGCAGGCCTTCTTTGGTGCTTTTGATCATTTCCTCGTATGATGTGTTACCTGTTTTGACCACGAAGTTGGTCGGGCCGCAGCCGATTCCGTGGCCAGTGGTCTTTGTTTTTGCCCGGGCGGCCGTGTCCAGATCATAAAGAAAATTTTTGACCACACCGTTTTCGATCAACGGCGTTATTTGATGGGGGATCCCTTCTTCGTCATACGATTCGCTCCGGCTGGCGTAATCCAGCAGGGGATTATCAGTGCAAGAGAATCTTTCGTCGACGATCTTTTCCCCGAGTTTATTGATCAGCGGTGAAGATTTGAGCAGGACGCTTTTTCCATTCAAACCCATACGCAAACCCAGTGTCAGGACGCTCAGTCCGGCCGGGGTAAAGATGACCGGCATGGTTCCTGATTTGAGGGAAACATTTTTTTCAGCCAGCTTGAACCAATGAATAGTTTTGGCGGCGATCTGACGGTGATCGATATCTTTGTTTTTTCTGGTTAGGCTGTCCCAGGAAAAAAGAATGTCTCGGCCCCGGGTCAACTGGCCGTGCAGGCCCACGTCGAATTTGGTGGTCTCAGTGGTATAGCTCTGGCCGGCCGAATTGGCAAACTGTTGTTGCACGATTCCTTTAGTCACCCCGGCGTGGACCAGGATCTCAGGATTGTATTTTTTTACCAGACTGATCATTTCATCCCCGATATTAATCATGGTATCTTTGGTCAAGGGCAGGATCTGTCGGTCATAGACTTTTACGTCCGGTCCTTTCGCCTGACTGGGAAACTTAAAATGAGCCGGGCTGCCGAACTCGGCTGATTCCAGCGCCCGGGCGACGACGCCGTCCAGATCATTAATGTCTGTGGTGTGTGACGATCCGATCCGGTCGTTGAGGATGACTTTAACGCTGATATGCGTTTTTTGCGATGACTTAATCGATTTAAGCCGATCGTTTTCGAAAGACACGTCAGTTGATTCGATCTGATTGATCGACGCCTGCGCTCCCTGGGCTTTTTTCATCGCCTGATCGATCAATTTTTTCGCGATCATTTTTGCCTGCCTCCGACTACGATGTTCCGGGCCCGGACATGGGGTCCGCCCAATCCGACTGGTAAGGGCATCTGACCTCCTTTACCGCAGCCGCCGCCGGCTTTGGAAAATTCGATCTGGTCACCGATAGCATCAATGTTCATTAAGGTCTCAAATACGTTGCCGGTCAAGACTACATCCCGGACCAGTTCGGCTACCTGGCCGTCGCGGATCATGTAGCCGTGGCCTGCGCTGAAAGTGAACATTTCCATCGCCGTCTGGCCGCCGATACTGTTGACCGCGTAAAGTCCGAGCTTGATATCTTTGATCATGTCTTTAAAGGAAGTTTTCCCCTGATCGATATAAGTATTGGTCATCCGGACGATCGGTTCATGCTGGTAAGCAATGGCCCGGGCGTTACCGCTTGGTTCTTCGCCCATCTTGGCGGCCGTTTCCCGGGAATGTAACCGGCCGACCAGGATGCCATCTTTGATCAGGTAATTCTTTTTCGTTTTAACTCCTTCATCGTCATATTTATGTGTGCCTCTTAACCCGGCCAGTGAGCCGTCGTCAATAACATTCAAAATATCCGAACCGAACCGTTTACCCAGAACCATTATTTCTTTCATTCGGTCGTTTTCGTAGACAAAATCCGATTCACTCAGGTGGCCGAAAGCTTCGTGGATAAAAACTCCGGTCAGTTTCGGGTCGAGCACGACCGTATATTTTCCGCCGGTGACCGGTGGGGCGGAAAGGAGATCGATCGCCCGCTGGGCGGCTGTTTTGGCTTTTTCTTCCAATCCTTCGGTCAGTTGGAACCCGTCTCCGCCGCCGACGCTTTCAAATCCCTTCTGGACGTTAGTGCCGTCCCGGGCCGTGGCTGAAAGACGCACCATCAGATCAGGCCGTTCGTCTTCAATGTATGTGCCTTGCGAATTGGCGTACCTGACTTTGCGGAAAGTATCGCGGTAGATCACATCGGAAGACTCGATTTTCTCGTGATGATCCATGATAACCCGGTTATATTTTTCCATGACCGACTTTTTTTCGGACAGGGGGACCTGGCGGAAATCTTTTTTCATCCGGACGGTGATCTGGTCGGTCACCGGCGGCACTTCGGCGAATTGGGTTTTTTCTTTGCCGACTAACCGGGCTGCTTCGGCCGCTTCCCGGACCCGTTTTTCCAAGTCGGTCAGATCATTAAAAGTAGCACAGCCCCAGCCGCCTTTGGTCAGCGCCCGGACCAGACCGCCGATTGTTTTCGAGGAACCGATGCTGTCCAGTTCCCGGCCCCGGAAATGCAGCCAGGCCGAGTCGACTTCTTCGATCCGGATCTCGGTGTATTCGGCCGGGCTTTGTTTTAAAGCTTTTTCTATTTTTGCGCGTAAAATAAGTAGGCTCCTTTAATAGGTTACTCCGCATAATATAATAACACCGATAAATGTCAATTATTTTCTTGTCAGCGGTGATTGATTATTTTATAATTAAAAAGCAATAAGTTTATAGGGAGATCAGAAAAGGGGAATTAAGAGAATTGGTTCTATCGATAACCTTATTTTTAGTGATTTTGTGGTTAAATTATGCCTACTAAAGAAACCATGACCCCGCGCGAAAGATGGCTGGCCGTCCTGCAGCGAAAAAAACCGGATCGGCTCCCGATGGATTATTGGGCGACGACCGAGGTCACGGAAATGTTAATGAAACATTGCCGGTGCCCGGATGAATTGTCCTTATTTAAAAAACTTAATATTGATAAATCTTTTAAAGTATCGCCTGAATATGTCGGCCCGGAATTAACGGCTGGGGTGGATGAGTTCGGGTGTCAGTATAAAAAGGCTGATTACGGATCAGGCGTTTATGATGAGTGTCTAACCCATCCTTTGAGTCAATACCAAACCGTGGACGAGATCAAAAAAAATTATAGCTGGCCCAAAGCCGATTGGTGGGACTGTTCGATGTTGTCTGAACAGATCAAGGGGCAAGAGGATTATCCGATCCAGGGGGGCGGGTCCGAACCGTTCATGCGTTATAAAGATTTGCGGGGCGGCGAGCAGGCCTTTATTGATCTGATCGAAAATCCGGAGGTCGCGCATTACTGTTTGACCCAGTTGTATGCTTTGGCATACGAAAAGACTGTCCGGATTTACGAATCCATTCCGGGTAAAATATTACTTGGCTACGTGGCTGAGGACATGGGGGCGCAGTCAGGTTTGATGTTTTCCCCGAAACAGATCAAAGAATTCTTTATTCCGCATATGAAAAAGATGATCGATTTTATCCATCAGAATAAGGCCTTTGTTTTTCATCACAATGATGGGGCGATCCGGGCGATCATTCCGGCCATGATCGAAGCGGGTATCGATGTTTTGAATCCGATCCAGTGGCGTTGTTCGGGGATGGACCGGGCGGGACTGAAAAAAGATTTCGGCGGGCAGTTAATATTTCACGGAGGGGTGGATAATCAGCATACACTGCCTTTTGCCACGATTGAAGAAGTCAAACAAGAAGTTCTGGACAATATCAAAATTTTAGGGCAAAATGGCGGTTATATTCTGGCGCCCTGCCATAATATTCAGCCCAATACTCCACCTGAAAATATTGTGGCCATGTATGAAACGGGGTATCAATATGGGTAACCGGTTATCGGTGATCGTTTGTCGGTAACCGCAGGCTTCAGCCTGCGCTGAAGTTGAGTAGTCAAATTCGGAGGAAAATTTTATGATCGACCCAAAACAGATCGCGGAAAATCTTATTAACGGTCAGGCGCCGAAGGTGAAAGAACTGGTTGAGCAGGCGTTAAAAGACGGATTGACGCCGGGCCAAATATTGAAAGAAGGTTTGATCGAGGGGATGAATGTGGTGGGGACCAGGTTCAAGGCCAACGAGTTTTATATTCCGGAAGTCCTGGTCGCTGCCCGGGCCATGCATGCCGGAATGGATATCCTGAAACCGCTTCTGGCGAAAAGCGGCGATAAGCCGACTGTTAAATTTATGATCGGGACTGTGAAGGGTGATCTTCATGACATCGGTAAGAACTTAGTTGGCATGATGATGGAAGGGGCCGGTTTTGAAGTGATTGACGTTGGGATTGACGTATCACCGGAAAAGTTTGTTGAAGCGGTAAAAGAAAAAAAACCACACGTAGTTGGAATGTCAGCTTTATTAACTACCACCATGCCGTCGATTAAAACCTCGATCGAGGCTCTGAAAAGCGCCGGGGTGCGGGATAAGACTAAGATCCTCATCGGCGGGGCGCCGATCACGGAAAATTTTGCCCAGGAAGTCGGCGCTGATGGTTACGCTCCGGATGCGGCATCGGCCGTTGATAAGGCGAGAGAATTGTTACAGCAACGGTAGACAACGAACCGACCCCGAAAGGACCGCGAAGCGAAGGTCCGCGCCAGCGAACTTTATGTTCGTTGGTATTAATTAATGTACTCAACGAGATAAATCTCGTTGCCTACCACAAAACTATAAAAATATGCTGATCAAGCAGACTAAAGAACCGATCCTGGCGGTTTTACAACAATACTGGGGTTATAAATCGTTTCTGCCGTTGCAGGAAGAAACGATTTCATCCATACTTGAGAACAAAGACAGCTTAACGGTCTTGCCGACCGGAGGTGGTAAATCCTTATGTTTTCAATTACCGGCTTTATTAAAAGAAGGTTTAACGGTGGTTATTTCTCCGTTGATTTCTCTGATGAAGGATCAGGTGGACAATCTTAAAGATATGGGCATCGCTTCCTGCTACTTGAATTCCAGCCTTTCTTTTGAGCAACAAAATTCAGAAATCGAACAGATCAGAAAAGAGGAGGTAAAACTCTTATATATATCTCCCGAACGGTTACAAAATGAAAGGACGATAGATTTATTACAATCTGTCAGGCTTTCTTCTTTTGTCATTGATGAGGCGCATTGTATAAGCCATTGGGGACATGATTTTAGAGAGAGTTACCGCAATCTCTGGATGATCAAAAAAAGATTTAAGGCCCCTCATTTAAAAGGATCGAAAAGATTTATCCCGGTGGATAAGTCCATCGGCGTACATGCTTTTACCGCGACCGCGACAAAAAAAGTGCAACTGGATATACTAGTCCAGTTGAAACTACCCGACCCCGATATTCATATTGGCCAGGTCGACCGTCCCAATTTAACCTACCGGGTAATACCGCGTCATCAGATTTTAAAACAGCTCAGGGGAATTATAGCCAAGCATACTAATGAAGCGGGCATTATATATTGTTTGCGCCGTAAAGATGTGGATTCTGTTTCCGCGGCGCTGACAAAATCCGGGATTGATAATGTCGGGTATCATGCCGGCATGTCAGATGAGGAGCGCTATCGAGCGCAAGAAAGCTTTGCCCGTGAAGAAGTGAATATAATTGTCGCGACCATAGCCTTCGGCATGGGGATTGACCGTTCTAACATCCGCTTTATCGGTCATGCCGGTAGGCCTAAAAGCATTGAACATTACCAACAGGAAACCGGCCGGGCCGGCCGGGATGGGTTACCGGCTTTTTGTTATATGTTTTACGGTGGCGGAGATTATCGGCTCTGGAGTTTTTTCGCGGAAGATTCTTCTGAGCGAGAAGTAATGATAAAAAAATTAAGAACTATTTACAATTTTTGTACTCAACCGCAATGCCGGCATAAAGTTTTAGTGAACTATTTCGGTCAGGATTACGGGAAACATTCCTGCGATGCCTGCGATTATTGTTTAAATGAGCTTGATATGGTTGACGACACGCTGCTTGTCGGACAGAAGGTATTGTCATGCGTCGTTAAGGTGCGACAGGAAAATTATGGATTCGGCCTGGGATATGTCGTCAATGTGTTAAAAGGCAAGTTGACCGAGAAAATAGAAAGTATGGGACATGACAACTTGTCAACCTTTGGTATCATGCAGACAGAATCAGAGGTGTTTATCCGTCACATGGTTGAACAATTAGTCGGCCAGGGTTTTTTATTCAGGGACAAAGAATTTTTAACGCTTTCGGTCACCGGTTCCGGGAAACAGTTGTTAAGCGGAGCCGTATCACCGGTGTTAGCGAAACCATTATTGCCAGCGAAGAAAAAAAAGATTGCCCGGATGGCTGGCAAAATAAATGATGAAGAATGGGCGGAAATAGACCAGGAATTATTTCAAATATTACGCGATAAAAGGACAGAGCTGGCCCGAAAAAAAGGTGTTCAGGCATATATTATATTCAGCGATAAAAGTTTAAGGGATATGGCCGCGAAAAAACCTGTCACCAAAGAAGCCTTTTTGGATATTTATGGCGTCGGCGAAAATAAATTAAGATCTTACTCTAATATATTCATTAAAGTCGTTAAAGATTATGGGTAAAAATTATGTTAATCATCGGTGAAAAAATAAATTCGACCCGGCAGCGGATCAACCGGGCTTTGATCAGTAAAGATAGTCATTATATTCAGCAGGTGGCTGTGGATCAGGTGGCGAATGGCGCGCAGGTGTTGGATGTTAATTGTGGGATCAATATTAAGAACGAACCGGAATTAATGAGCTGGTTGGTCCGGATCGTTCAGGAAAAAGTCAAAGTCTCTTTAGTGATCGATAGCCCCAACCCGGACGCGCTCGAAGCCGGGTTGAAGGTCCATCAGGGATCGGCGATAGTTAATTCCATTACGGCTGAAAAAAACCGCTACGAAAAAATCTTACCGTTGGTGAAAAAATACCAGGCCAAAGTAATCGCGTTAACAATCGATGAAAAAGGTATGCCCCGGACCGCGCGGGAAAGATTCGACCTGGCAAAAAAATTGGTCAAGGTGACGGCGGAACACGGCATTCCCGCCAAAGATGTTTATATCGATTCCCTGGTTCATCCGGTTTCAACCGAACCGCAGCAGGTTACCGAATTTCTGGAAGCATTACGTTTAATCAAAACCTTACCCGACGTACAAACCATTTGCGGTTTAAGTAATGTTTCTTTCGGTTTACCGAACCGCAGTCTGCTCAACGCGACTTTTGTGGCGATGGTTCTTTGTTCCGGTCTGGACGCGGCGATCATTGACCCGACCGATAAAAGCATTCGGTCAGCCATCAAGGCGGCCGAAGCGCTATTAAATCGGGATCAATATTGCGCCAGTTATATCGCTGCCCATCGTGAATCAAAATTATAATGAAGTCATCAGTCAAAATAACATTCCAACCGGATAACAGTATTCTTTTCGTACCTACCGGGACAACCGTTAAAGACGCTGCGATTCAGGCGGGGTTACTGATTGATTTTCCCTGCGGCGGACAGGGTCAGTGCGGGAAATGTACCGTCACGATCAAAGAAAGTTCCTGTCTGGCCTGCCAAACAAAAATTACCGAAGATACAGTGGTAGTTATCCCGGAAAACATTAATCCTGACCGAAAAAAGTCACTGGCTTTCATTAGGCAGGAAAAATACTCTTTTGACCCGATTATTAAAAAGCCAGCCCCGCATTACGGGTTGGCCCTGGATATCGGTACGACCAGCGTGGCCGGGAGTTTAACAGATCTGACCGACGGGACCGATCTGGTAACGGTTTCCGAAGAGAACCGGCAGGCCGTTTACGGCGCGGACATTATTTCCCGGATCGGTTATTCCCTGAGCCATCAGGAAGGGTTGAACCAACTCCAGGGAAAAATCATTGAAGTGATTAACCGGATCGTCGGGCAACTGGTCAAAGAAACATCAATTGATCAAAAGAATATTAACGATGTGACTATTGTTGGCAACACGGTCATGCAGCATCTGTTGCTCGGGGCGCGGGTGGAGAGTTTAGCCGCGTTACCTTTTGAACCGGTCATCAAGGGCGCGGTGGATATCAAGGCCGCCGAATTAAAAATAGATGTTAATCAGGACGCTAATATATATGTATTCCCGAACCTGGACGGGTTTGTCGGCGGGGACACGGTTGGTCTGATCCTGGCGCTGGATCTGCATCGGAGTGACAAGATCAATCTGGCGATTGATATCGGGACTAACGGCGAGATCGTGCTCGGTTCGAAGAACGGATTGGTCTGTACTTCGACGGCCGCCGGGCCGGCTTTTGAAGGGGTTCGGATCAACTGTGGTTCGCGGGCAAAAAGCGGCGCTATCGAATCAGTCCGGTTCACGGAGCAGGGGATCTTCTGCCAGACGATTGGTGGGGTGCCGGCTGAAGGTATCTGTGGTTCCGGTTTGATCGATCTGTTAGCCGGATTTTTGCAAGTGGGGGTAATCAATCAGACCGGCAAGTTGAAAACGCGTGAAGAATTAGTTTTTGATAAAAAACTATCCGATAATCTGGTGATCAAAAACGACCAGCCCGCTTTTATTTTAATGAAAGAACAAAACCGGGAGATAATTGTTACCCAGCAGGATATCCGTGAACTACAGTTAGCCAAAGCAGCCATTTTTTCCGGTATCCAGATCCTTAAAAAACAGCTAAAGGTGGCTGATAAAGATATCGACCGGATGTTTATTGGCGGCACTTTCGGTAATTATATTAATAAAAAGAACGCGCAGGCGATTGGTTTGATCCCGGATATTCCGCTGGAAAAAGTTATCTTTGCCGGTAATACTGCGCTGGCCGGGGCGAAGCTGGCGTTGACTTCGAGGGTGGCCAGGCAGGAAGTGGCTGAGGTTTTAATGAAAACAAGGTCATCAGAACTGGCGCATTACGAGACATTTCAGGACGAATTCGCGCAGGCGATGCATTTCTAGGCACGAAAATCCGAAATAAATTATAACTTTTCTTTAAGCCCGGATCATTATCAGCATCATCTTGAATTTTTTGATTGCTTTTAACGAATGGGGCTTGTTAGCCGGCATGATGATCATTTCTCCTGCCTTGACCTGATGCGGTTGGCCAGCAATCATGATCTCCGCTTCCCCGTCCAGAATATGGACCATGGCGTCAAAAGGGGCGGTGTGTTCGCTTAATCCCTGACCTTCATCAAAAGCAAAAACCGTGACGGTCCCGATCTTTTTGGTGATCAGCGTTCGGCTGACCACGGAGCCGTCTTGATAAGCCGCTAAGTCATTGACCTTAAGTATCTGGCCCACAAGTTTTTCCCGTTCGGTCTGTTCCATTTCGATCTCCTTATTAATAAATGCAGTAACTATAATATATATACATTATATATAAGGTCAATTATTTTTTTATCATGATATTGTTATCCTGCTTTATGCTTTTCGGAGTTACGGTAACAAACTTCATATCGCTTCTTTGGCCATATTTGTTGGTGGTTTTTCCTCGGTGGTTCCGTCCCGGACCAAAGACCTAGCGAGTTTAGGTTCCCGGGCTCTGTCAGCCGCGACTTTAGCCTGTTTGATGACCGGGGCGGTCGCCGGTTTCTTTTACATTATAGAAGGGCTGAGCTGCCGGGTATAAAATCTTTAAAATTTTTTCAGATTTTTCTTGAAATCATATAATAGTTATTATATAGTCAGTGAAATTTTTCATTAATGCCGTAAAGTTAAAAATACACCATGCTATTTGATTTTGCCAGCGTTTTGGTCTTCATCATCCTCGGCCTGCTTTTTATCTTTTTTGTACTCCTTTTTTCCTGGGTCGTCAGTCCCCGTAACCCCGACAAAGACAAAGCTTCGACTTACGAATGCGGTGAACGTCCGCTCGGCCCCGCCTGGATGAAATTTAATATCCGCTTTTATGTCATCGCTTTGATTTTTATTATTTTCGATGTCGAAATTCTCCTGTTATTTCCCTGGGCGGTAGTGTTTCAAAAACTGCCTAAGGGCGTCGCGTTAGTGGAAGTGTTGATCTTTATCGGTTTGCTTTTGGTTGGACTGGCTTATCTCTGGAATAAAGGTGATCTGGAATGGGTGAAGACTGTCGATAAGGATAAGTAATAATTAACAATGAGCAATGAACAAGTAGCAAGTAGAGAAAAACCATGGGTTTGATAGAAAACAGATTCGAAAAAAACATTGTGGTTACCACGGCCGATTATTTTATTAATTGGGCGCGGCGGTCATCTTTATGGCCGGTGACGATGGGCCTGGCCTGTTGCGCGATCGAGATGATGGCCGCCGGTGCTTCGCGGTTTGATATCGCCCGCTTCGGCGCGGAGGTGTTTCGACCTTCACCCCGGCAGGCGGACTTGCTGATCGTGGCCGGGACGATGACTTATAAGATGGCTGACCGGGTAAAACTTATTTATCAGCAGATGCCGGAACCGAAATACGTTATTGCCATGGGTGCATGTGGTTGTAGCGGGGGAGCGTTCGTAAAAAACTCTTCTTCTGTCGTGCAAGGCGCTGATTTGATTGTGCCGGTCGATGTCTATATTCCCGGTTGCCCGCCCCGGCCGGAAGGTTTGTTTGAAGGCCTGATGCGGTTGCAGGATATAATTAAAAAGAAAACTATCGCTAAGGTTAAAAAAGATTGAATTTTGTAGCGGAAACCTTCAGGTTTCCATATCATTTTAAAAATGGAAGGCTAAAGCCTTCCGCTACGCCATAGTTATAATAAAAATATATGACCTCAAAAGAAATTTTTGAAAAACTGCAAGAGAAATTCGGACAGCCGATCCTTAAATACGAAGAACCGACCGGCGACCCGTTTGTCGTAATAGAATTAAAAGCCATCGCTGAAATAATGACTTTCCTGAAAGATACTCCGGAATTATCCTTTGATTCCTTAATGTCTTTGAGCGGATTAGATTATCCGGAGAACCTGACCGTGGTCTACCATCTTTTTTCCACCCGTCATAGTCATAAAATAGTTTTAAAAGTTTCCGTGCCTAAAGGAAGTCATTTTGTGCCGACCGTTTCCCATGTCTGGCCGACGGCTGACTGGTATGAGCGTGAGGCCTATGATCTTTTAGGGATAAAATTCGAAGGTCATCCGAATCTAATCAGAATTTTAATGCCGGATGACTGGTCAGGCCATCCTTTACGTAAAGATTATAAGTATCCGACCGAATATAACGGAGTTCCGCATAAATAGATA
>DAOWBV010000049.1 GCA_030633885.1 Planctomycetota bacterium | reverse complement strand
TGGGGTAACAGCAAACCGGAATAAGGTCCTTGTTTGATAAGCAATCCGTGTTTTCCGATCTTGATCTCCTGCGCGTCCTTCATTTTTTTTAAAGGAGACAGGATGGAGATCTCTATTTTCAGGTTGGTGACTTCGTCCGGAGCGACCGGGTCAAAACGGGGATCTTTAGTGGCAGAGGAGACGGCCATTTCCTGAACGGTTTGCCAGAGTGGTTTTTGGCTTTCCAGCAGGCCGATACAGCCGCGCAACTGGTGTTTTTTTTTCGTGTGGAGGCTAACAAAAACCCCGCCTGTTTTTTGCAGGCGGGGGTTAGACGTATCAAATTTTGGAACGGTTTTTGATTCAACGTACCGGGCGATAGTTTCCTGGGCTAACTTCAGGAGTTCTGTTTTTTCTTCTTGGCTCAAAGGCATAAGAGCAAACTCGCTTCTACTTGCTCATCTCGCCTTCGTTGCCTCCCGAAGAAGCTTTCGCTTTCAGGAACAGTATTTCCACCCGTCGATTCTTTTTCTTATTACCGGGATCTTTGGGGAAATATTCACCAAAACTGGCGATGTACATGCCAGTCGGGTCAACGCCCTGTGATTTCATATGGATCCAGACATTCAGAGCCCGGTGGGCGCCCAGTTCCATATTTTCCCTGGTCTTCCATTTATGACGGCTTTTGCTGATCGGGTCGGTATCCGTATGACCGTTTATCCTGATAATATAACCCGGGTTGTCTTTAATGATCTCGGCCAGACCGTTCAGGATATCGTTGGCTTTTTCTTTAAGGGTGGCGCTGCCGGAAGAAAATAATACTTCACCCTGAATGTCTGGTCCCTGATCACCGATAACTATGCCCGGATGGCCTTTCGCCCAGCGAATTAATTGATTTCTTAAATTATCTTCTAAGTCACGCATAGTAGTCGTTGTTTTACCGGCGACTTCCAACCGGGCTTGTAATTCGAGGTTCCGACCCACGAATTCTTTGTTTTCCCGGTCCAGATCCATTTTCGCCTGTTTCAGTTCCGCCCGGTGTTGTTTCAGGCCGATAATTTCTTTATCGCGTTGTCTGACAGCTTTTTTGTGGGCACCGTAAGAAACGCAACTGGTCGCGAAAGTACCGCAGATGATGAGCGCGACAGCCATGATTAAACTTTTTTTCATCTCGACTACTCCTTTTCCTTAAACCCGGCCGGGATAAGGCGGCCAAAGTTTAAATAAATAATAAAAATCTATTCAAAATTTTTCTAGGCTAATGTCTTCAATACCGAAAATATCGAGAATAACTTGCCCGATTTCCCGGGTGACACCATTCGGCAAGGCCTTTTCCCGGGAAGAGATCCTTAAGTTATCGAACAGAAACGAACCGGTCAACATCATGAGCATCATGCCGAGAGCCAGTATGACAATAAAGACCGGGTGCGTTTTAACTCTTTTCGGCGGTAACGTAAAACTCGGAGCGGCCATAGCAGCCCGGCGCGGGGGAACCTTCGGTTTCAATGCAGCAGGTTTCTCCGCCACGGTTTCCGAGAATTCTTCGGCTACGGTTGGCATCGCGTCCGGGCCAACCGTTGCCGGTGATTCGTCTTCCACGAAAGTAGCGTCAGTTTCAACCGCGTCACCCAGGGAAGCCGTTGGGAAATCCGTTCCTTCTTCTACAAAAGTTTGCTGATCTTCAATTTCCGGGGTGGTAACCTTTTCTTCTTCCAGCGAAGGGATCGTAATATCCGTATCTCCGAAAGGCATATCTTCGGTAATTCCGGAAGTGTTGTCCTCCTCGGTAAAAGTAGCTTCTTCCGATGAAGGAGGCAGCTGGTCCGGGGGGAGCATCACGGTCGGTTCGGTAATCTGACCCCGCTTGAAGTTATCGATATCCTCCTGTTTGAAGACCATTTTATCATCGTCGCGGAAAGCTCTGACTTCGCCTTCCGAAACCATGCGTTTTAACTCTTCCTCAGTTAATTTTAACTCGGTGAGAACGTCTTCAAAGGAGATAAATTCTTGTTTGTCCTCGGTCATAGATCAGAGACCTTTTCTCCGCCCCAAAAGGGCGCCCGCTTCGCCTCGTCGGCAGAGACGAGACGAAAGGCTCACCCAAGGTTGGGCGGTTCAAATATTTATCGTATTAATCCGGTTTTTTCTTTAGGGGGTAAATTACTTCTTTCCCTTACGTTTTTCGAGTTCAGCGCGGATTTTGTCCAGTTTTCCCTTAACGCTGTGCGGGGTCATGTAACGGGAAGTTGCTCGTTTGGCCGGGAAGGCCACCCCAGCCGGAATATTGAGGTCATACTGGATATCCCGTAAGGCCACTAATCGGATATAGTTCTCATCCGCGTATTCATAGACTATCATCTTCTTATTCTCGGTGTCGATCAGCCAGAGGATGGTGGTGCCTGTTTTGGTGTTGGTGGTTAGGGCGATGATCTCATTGGCACTACCGGTAGTGATGTTAGCCGGTGTTGCCGGCGCTGGCGCCGGATCGCCCTCGGCGATCAGCGATCTCGGGGTTGATTTCAAAAATAGCAGAACTCCGATAATACCGACTAAAATACCGATAATAAGATATAATGCTTTGTTATTCATGATTTTTCTCCTGTTAAATGACGCCGGTACCGGCGTCCAGAAAATTATATTTAGTTGAATTATATTAACTTATCACTATATCTTTTGCAAGTTTTTTTTTGGTTTTCCCGGAATATTTTTTCCCTTGACCCTTGACCCCGTTAGAGATATAATAACTGCTTGAATATCTTCTCTGAGCTAACCGGGAGATCCGCTCTGTTGACAATTTTTCTTTGATAGACATTATCTCTAACGGGGCGTGGAGATTAATGATATAAAAACAATGGTATGAGTATTACCGGCAGCAAAATACTGGAAACTAATTTTTGTGGTTTTAAGCTGGCCAATCCTTTTTTGGTTGCTTCGGGTCCGTCCAGTCGTGATCTGAATATGATCAAACGGGCTTTTGAATCCGGCTGGGCCGGGGTGGTGACCAAAACTATCAGTCTCACGCCGACCCGGGATGTTTCACCGCGTTTGCATATTTTGAATTACGGCCACAGCACTATTAACATTGAGTTAATCTCTTCTGTTTCGCCTCGGGTTTGGATAAAGTGGATCAAGGAACTGAAAAAGAACTATCCCCGCCGGATGCTGATCGCCAGTATTATGGGGTCGGACCGGGCTGTAACCTGGAAGAAATTAGGGCAATTAATGGCCGAGGCCGGGGCGGACGCCCTGGAGCTTAATATTTCCTGTCCGCACGGATTACCGGAAAAAGGGATGGGGTCGTTGGTCGGCCAGGATCCGGACCGGGCGGCCGAAGTAACCGACTGGGTCAAGCGGGCAGTGAAGATACCGGTCATTGTTAAACTGACTCCCAATGTAACTGATATCGGGTTGATTGCCCGGGCCTGCGCGCGGGCCGGAGCGGATGCCATCTCCGGGATCAATACGGTCAAATCGCTGGGCGGGATCGATCTGAAGCGACTGGAACCTTTGCCTTCGGTTGATGGTTATTCGACTTTCGGCGGTTATGGCGGGGCGGGAGTTAAACCGATCGCTTTACGCTGTCTGGCTGAGATCGGGCAAGCGGTTCCCTTGCCGCTGAGCGGAATGGGCGGTATTCTCACCTGGCAGGACGCGGCGGAATTCATTCTGATCGGTTGCGGTACGGTGCAGGTCTGTAGCGGGGTTATGCTTTTCGGTTATCAGTTGATCAATGACTTGGCTAACGGGTTGGAACAGTATTTGTTGCGTCGGAAAGTCAAGTCCGTTAAAAAAATCGTCGGGTTAGTCAAGTCAAAAATAGTAAAATTCAGTCAGTTAAATGCGAAACAAAAAAAATACGCGGTGGTGAACACGGTCCGGTGCCTGACGGAATGTCGTTTATGCGTAATGACCTGCCAGGACGCCGGTTTCCAGGCGATTACCAGCGTGCGGGGCCAGACGAATATCAGTAAAAAGAAATGTGATGGCTGCGGTTTATGCCTGGCGATCTGTCCGGCCGACGCGATTACTTTAGTGTAAGGTGAATGAGCATGGAATTGAAAATTATCGGTGGCACCGTGGTGACCGCGGAAAAATCATTTCGGGCGGATGTTGGCATCGAGGACGGAAAGATTACCCGGATCGCCACTTCCCTGGCTGACCAGCCGGGAGAAACGATCGATGCTACCGGCCAATATATTTTACCGGGCGGAATCGATGTGCATACCCATTTTGAACTACCTTTCGGGGGGACGGTATCTCCAGACGATTTTTTTACCGGCACGGTGGCCGCGGCCTGCGGTGGGACAACGACCGTACTTGATTTCGCCGTTCAGTCAAAGGGTCAGGGTTTGAAAGAGGGGTTGGAAAGCTGGCAGGAAAAGGCGCGGGACAAAGCGGTGATCGATTACGGATTTCACATGGCCATTACTGATTTTAACCGGCAGGTGGTGGATGACATGGAGGCGATGATGGAATCAGGCGTGACCAGTTTTAAACTTTTCATGGCCTACAAAAATATTTTTATGGTCGATGACGAGACTCTTTTCCGGTCGTTTTTAAAGGCCAAAGAGTTAGGCGGGCTGGTGATGGTGCATGCCGAGAACGGCGGGCTGATCGATCTGTTGACGAATAAATTATTAGCCGAAGGCAAAACGCAGCCCATGTATCACGCGCTCAGCCGTCCGCCGGAATTGGAAGAGGAAGCGACGAGTCGGGCAATCATTTTAGCCCGTTTAGCGGAAGCGCCGCTTTACGTGGTCCACTTAAGTTATCGCGGGGCGATGCGGCGGGTGAAAAAAGCGCGGGCCAATCAACAGCCGGTCTTGGCCGAGACTTGCCCCCATTATTTGATGCTTTCCATTGAAAATTATAGTGAACCGGATTTCGCCGGCGCCAAATATGTTATGTCGCCGCCTTTGCGGGGAAAACATAACCAGGCCTATCTCTGGAAAAACCTGGCCGAGGGTCATCTTCAGGTGGTCAGTTCGGACCATTGCTCCTTTAACCTGAAAGGGCAGAAAGATCTGGGTCGGGATGATTTTTCCAGGATCCCTAACGGCGTGCCGGGTGTTGAGACCAGATTGTTCATTCTTTACAGTGAAGGGGTCCGGCATAAAAAAATTACTTTGGAGCGGTTGGTCGATGTCTGGGCGACCTCACCGGCGAAGATATTCGGTCTTTACCCGCAGAAAGGCGTGATCGCCGAGGGGAGTGATGCCGATCTGGTCATTTTTAATCCGAATAAAAAATTCGTGCTTCAATCGGCCAAACTTCATCAGAACGTTGATTATTGTCCTTATGAAGGGTTGGAAGTTAAAGGGGCGATTTCGCGCGTTCTGTCCCGGGGGAAAGTGATCGTAAAAGAGAATAGCTTTTCCGGCCGGCGGGGTGCCGGACAATTTTTGCGCCGCCTGAAATTTAAACCCCGTTTAGAAAGCACGGGAGTGATAGCTTAAACACTGTTTTCGCTGTCAAAATTTCGTGAGAAGTAGTCTCTTATTTAGAACTGTGACTTTCTAACGGGGTAAACCGTCAGAAAGTATTTTAGCGGAGAAATAAAATCATGTTTACCGGTATTATCGAGCGTCAGGGAAAAGTGATCAAAAAAGAAAATATTACTAACGCTTTACGGTTGCAGGTTGAGCTTGGACCGCTGGCCGGACCGGTTAAAGACGGTGATAGCATCGCTGTTAACGGTACTTGTTTAACGGTGACGAAAAAATCAGGCCAGACGGTTTTTTTCGATGTGGTATCGGAAACGGTCAAAAAGACCAACCTGAAAGATATCAAAGTGGGCGAACTGGTTAATCTGGAACGGGCCATTCAGGCCGGTCAACCTTTCGGCGGCCATTTTGTCCAGGGGCACGTTGACGGGGTCGGGTCGATCATTAAAAAAACCAATACCGGGACCGGTTACCGGATAGATATTTCCGTCCCCTCCCGGATCACTAATTTCATGATCGAAAAAGGATCGATCGCCGTTGACGGCATCAGTTTGACCTTGATCGATATCAAAAAAGATCAGATCTCGATTGCTCTTATTCCTTTTACGCTGGAACAAACCAGCCTGGGCCATAAAAACAAAGGCGACAAAGTCAACATTGAAGTAGACCTGTTAGGCAAATGGGTGAATAAACTGCTGGGTAAAATGGGGCAGTCAAAGTTGACACTGGAAGGATTAGCCGGAGAAGGATTCTGATTGCTGGTTCCTCCCCCTTTCAGCCAGAGGACTGATCCGTCCTTCGGCGGAGAGGGGGGAGGATAGGTGGGGGTGAAGGTTGCGTCACCCTCCCCTTACCCCTCCCATCAAGGGAGGGGAATTTTTTTATGCGATTTAACAGAAATGCCGCTACTGACTCAAACCGATCAGAGAAACAAGGCTCTTGATATCATCATCCTTGTATTCAAAAGCCAGGCCGAACATGGATTCCATATTTGGTCCTTTCCCGAGCCGGCTGAAACCGGCAAAGACGGTAAAGTATTTCCAAATTCGGGCACTGCCGTAAGCGCGCCAGACCCCGCCGCTGATATTTTCATCAATTTTTTCGTCGTCAACGCTGTTATAAGCGTCCCGGCCTTCAATGGTAAAGGCTATCTTGGAACAGAAGGTTGACGAAAGCGGCATTTCGATATCGATCCCGCCGCCGAACTTACTTTCCAGCAGTCCGATCCGAAACATAGTATCTTTACCCAGGCTATAAGCTAATTGAACGTCGGCTTTGAGGAATGTCTGGTATTCATCACCCTCTGATTTTTTCTCGAAATCGATATCTCCGTCCCGGTCCAGTGAAAGCACCGAGCCGCCGACCAGAAAATAACGGGTCGGCCGGGGATAGATCTTCAGATAAAACTTGGATATGAACATATTGGACTGAGCGTAATACTTTGACTCGGCGCCGGCAAAGACCTGGGTTCTGACAACCGGTTCGAATACCTTGGTGATCGCATCTCCGGCGTCGGAGATCTGCTGGGCTAATTTCTTATCATAGATCGCTTTACCCAGGATCCCGCCGCCGCTTTCGATCTCTTCCAGGATATTTTTCAGGGAAGAGGAAGCGTCGCGGACATTATCATATATGGCCCGATCATTGAGCAGCTGGGATAGCGTGCCGGTGCCGGTCTCCAGTTCATTGAGGATGTTTTTCAGGGATTCGGAAGATGCTTCCAGGTTAATGTAAAGATCTTTATCGTGGATCAATTGGGAAAGGTTGCCGTCACCATGCTCAATTTCCTTTAAAGTGTTTTTCGCGCTTTCCAGTAATTCGGTCAGGTTTTCTTTATTGGTACTGAGGACATCGCCGATCGCGTCGATGCCGCCCAGGTTGATGGTGCCCGTCAATGGTTTAGCCAGATCAATCCGGAGGTTACCCGGCGTGCCCTGTTCGATGTAAAGGATCGTCCCGCCCAGTTCGCTCAATTTTCTGACCTCGATCTGGTAATCGGACCACAATTTTACTTCGTCATCCATTCGAGCGACCACTTTAATTTTGGTATCCGGTTGCAATATCAATTCGTAGACTTTACCCAGTTGCAGGCCGGAGACCTGGACCTCATCGCCTTCTTTCAAGCCGGAGACCGCGCCGAAAATAATCTCCAGGTCATCGTGGTGGTTTAACAGGTTGCATTGACTGATGCTGAAGCTGAAAGCGACCAGCATGACGATAGCGACGGTGAACAAAACACCTATTTGCAGTTCTTTTTTCATGTTGAGATTCTATCTGAAAACCCGATAAAAATCAATTATTTTACTTCTTTTATTCACCTGATTTTTCTTTTAATTTCAATTCGTCTTCATCCTGGAACGGGCCTGCCGCTTCGCCCAGGACAAACTGCTTGACATAGGCATCGCCCATTTTTTTGAATTCAGCGGCGGTGCCGGCGGAAATTATTTTACCCTGATATAAAAGGACCACGCGGTCGGCGGCCATAAAAACAGTATTCATGTCATGAGTGACTACGATCGAAGTGATCTTGAGTTTCTGGCGCATTTCAACGATCAGTTTGTTGATCACGTTGCACATGATCGGATCAAGCCCGGTGGTCGGTTCGTCGTAAAGGATTATTTCCGGTTCCCGGATGATCGCCCGGGCCAGGGAGACCCGTTTTTTCATCCCGCCGCTCAGTTCGCCGGGCATGATGTGTTCCAGGTGTTTCAAGCCCAGTCGTTTTAAAGTTTCACTTACCCGGCCCATGATTTTTGGTTCCGGTAATTCTCTGTGTTCGCGCAGGGGCAGGGCGATGTTGTCGCCCACGTTCAGGGAATTCAGCAGCGCGCCGGATTGAAACAGGAATCCGAATTTCTTCCTGACCTGAGCCAGTTTCCCGGGGGTGGCTTTGGTGATATCAATACCGTCGATGATGACTTTGCCTTTATCCGGTTTCAGCAGACCGGTCATCAATTTTAAGGTGACGCTCTTGCCGCAACCGCTCCGGCCGATAATGGCGAAGCTTTCACCTTGATTGACCTTGAAAGTCAATCCTTTCAGGACTTCGTGATCGTTAAATGATTTGTAAACGTCAATGAATTCGATCATAAATAAAAATACGGCGTACCTCAGGTTGTCTCAACCTGAGTATTATGTTGGGCCGAGATTGAGACAATCTCGGCTACTCCGTTTCTAACGGGGTTAATAAAACATCCAGGTCAGGAAATAATCAAATATCAAAATAGCGATGAACGAGATGACGACGGCTTTCATGGTTGCTTTGCCCACCCCGGCCGCGCCGTTTTCAGCGTTTAATCCCTGGCCACAGCTGACCAGGGCGATGATGAAGCCAAAGATCAGTGATTTAAAAAGACCGCTGTAAATATCTTTCAAAGTTAACGTTTCCTGGGCGAACCGGAAATACAGGGAAAAATTCACTTTCAGGATCACCCGGCTGACGATCCCGCCGCCGAGGATTCCGATCAAGTTGGTGTAAATGGTCAGGAGAGGACAGACCAGAGCCAGGGCGAGCACCCGGGGTAAGACCAGGAATCCGATCGGGTTGATGGACATGACTTCCAGGGCGTCGATCTCTTCAGAAACTTTCATCGTGCCCAACTCAGCAGCCATGGTCGAGCCGATCAAACCGGCCAGGATGTAAGAGGTCATGACCGGTCCCATTTCCCGGCACATGGAAGCGGCGACGATCGAGCCGACCAGTGTTTCCTGACCGAATTCAGCCATGGCGAGTCCTGCTTGCAGGGCCAGGACCATCCCGCTGAAAACGCCGACAATGATCGCGACCGGAAAGCCGCCCAGAGCGCAGATCTCGATCTGATGTAAAATTGCCTTGGATCTTTTCGGAATGAGCCGGTACTGGCCAACCATGTTGATCAAGATGGTCAAGGTCATACCCAGAGTTTCCAGTATGTGGCTGAGCGTGATCGTGATACTTCGGAAAGGATTGGTCAGGTAATTCATTGATAAAGTCTGTGCTTAATAATATATTTTTCTACCCGGTGCGGTACCAGTTGGCTGATGGGTTGTTTTTTCTTCCGCCTGGCCCGGATCCCGGTAGATGATATATTCACTACCGGGTGGTTCAAGAAATTCTTTTTGATTTTTTGGGCGCCGGCCGGACCGATCCGGGCGGCCAGTTTTTTTAATCCGGTTAACGGATATTTACTCCGGGCGATGGTAACAAATTGACAGGTCCGGGTCAAATCTTTTATCCGGTACCAGAGCGGCAGTTCCCACAGGGAATCAGACCCGATAATAAAATAAAATCTGGTCCGGGGCGGATATGCTTTTTTCAGTTTTTGGATCGTATCGATCGAATAAGAAGGCCCGCCTCTTTTCAGGTCGATATCCGAGCCGGCAAAATGAGGCGTCCGGGCGACGGCCAGCCGGACCATTTTCAAACGGTGCCGGGCATCGGCCAGCCGGATATTTTTTTTATGGTAAGGCACGGCGCAGGGGATAAAGAGGATTTGCTCCAGTTTGAATTTTTTGGCGACCGTTTGGGCCATGATCAGATGGCCGAGATGGACCGGGTTAAAAGTACCGCCTAAAATACCTATCTTCATATAAAATCCCAATAAATAAATACCAATTTTTTATTTGGTATTTGCCGCCCAATTTTTGGGCGAGCCTCGCCCCTTAGGGCGGGGTACTTGGTGTTTTTGCCTCTTTCCTCTGATTTTTTTTAATTTGGGCGCTTCCTCGAATTCCTTGAGCATATCCCTTAATTCCGCGGCTCGTTCGAATTCCAGTTTTTCCGCCGCCGTGATCATTTCCGCTTCCAGTTTATGGATCAGTTCATTAGTCTCGTATTTGGCCGGGTCAAAGTTCAGGGCCTGCCGTTCGACTTTTTTGGAGGAAACGATCGCTTCGATCCCTTTAAGGATCTCTTTTTTTATGGTTTTAGGCATGATTTTGTATTTTTTGTTATAAGCCAGCTGGCGTTGACGGCGACGGTCTGTTTCGTTGATGGCTTCGTTCATTGATTTGGTTATCTGTTCAGCGTAAAGGATGACCAGTCCATTCACGTTCCGGGCCGTCCGGCCGGCCGTCTGGACCAGGGAGGTAGTTGAGCGTAGGAAACCTTCCTTATCCGCGTCCAGGATAGCCACTAACGAGACTTCCGGCAGATCCAGCCCTTCCCGTAAAAGATTGATACCGACCAGGACATCAAATTTTCCGATGCGCAGATCCCGTAATATTTTCGTCCGCTCAATGGTGTCTATTTCTGAATGGAGGTAGGTGCTTTTTATTTTTTTCTCTTTTAAATAATGGCTCAGGTCTTCGGCCAATCTTTTGGTCAAAGTGGTCACCAGGACGCGTTCTTTTTTCTTGATCCGTTTAATGGTCTCCGCGAGCAGGTGGGGGACCTGTCCCCGGGACGGCCGGACGATGATCTCCGGATCGACCAGCCCGGTCGGCCGGATGATCTGTTCCGCTACCCGGGTGCCGGACTTTTTTATTTCAAACGGGGCCGGGGTGGCCGAAACAAATATCACTTGTCCCGTCGCCTGTTCCCACTCGGGGAATTTCATCGGCCGGTTATCCAGGGCCGAAGGTAACCGGAAACCGTATTCGATCAAAGTCTGTTTCCGGGACCGGTCGCCGTTATACATACCGTTCACCTGGGGGATGGTCACATGCGATTCATCGACAAAGGTCAAAAAATCTTTAGGAAAATAATCGATCAGGGTCGCCGGGTGCTGGCCGGGTAACCGGCCGCTCAGGTGGCGGGAATAATTTTCGATCCCCTTGCAATAACCGACTTCCTCCATCATTTCCAGGTCATAATTGGTCCGGGCGGACAGCCGTTGAGCTTCGACCAGTTTCCCGTTTTTTTTCAGTTTTTTTAAATGGCCGGTCAGTTCTTTTTTGATCGTCGCGATGGCCCGGGCGATCTTATCTTCCGGCATGACGAAATGTTTGGCCGGGAAGATCAGGCCGTGTTCCAGTTCGGTAATAGTTTCGTTGGTCAGCGGGTTGATCCGGGTGATCTGTTTGACTTCGTCCTGGTTTAAAACGAACCGGACGGCTGATTCCTCATAACTGGGATAAACATCGATGATCTCGCCCCGGACCCGGAAGTTGCCGCGCCCGAAGGCAACGTCATTGCGTTCGTACTGGATCTCAACCAGTTTTTTCAGGATATTTTTCCGGCTGATCGCTTCGTTTTTTTTAACGCTCAGGGCCATGGCCGTGTAATCTTCCGGTGAACCCAACCCGTAAATACAGGAAACGCTGGCGACGATAATGACATCCCGGCGGGACATGAGCGAGCTGGTCGTGGCTAACCGGAGCCGGTCGAGGTCTTCATTGATCGAAGCGTCTTTCTCGATATAAATATCCTTTTGCGGGATGTAGGCTTCGGGTTGATAATAATCATAATAGCTGACGAAATAATGGACCGCGTTTTCCGGGAAGAATTCCCTGAATTCCGCGTAAAGCTGGGCGGCCAGGGTCTTGTTATGCGAAATTATCAGGGTCGGCCGGTCCGTGTTTTTGATCACATTGGCCATGGTGAAGGTTTTTCCGGAACCGGTTACCCCCAGCAGGGTCTGGAAACGCTGGT
>DAOWBV010000138.1 GCA_030633885.1 Planctomycetota bacterium | reverse complement strand
TATTGCAATTTAGAAACCGAGAAATTGTTTGGTGAGTTCAGCGAGAATATTGGTCCGGAGCACTGGAAAGTACTGGCGAAATCAATAGGAGAGGAGATTGAAAAAGGGGTAGATGGCATTATAGTCGGGCACGGGACTGATACCATGCACCATACCTCGGCGATACTTTCTTTTATGGTCCAGGATTCGCCGGTACCTATCGTCCTGGTAGGTTCACAACGTTCCAGCGACCGCCCTTCCAGCGACGCGGCGTTAAATCTGATCAATTCTGTTCGCACAGCGGCCGAAAGCGATCTGGCTGAAGTGGTCGTCTGTATGTTCGGCCCAACCAGCGATCAATACTGCCTCCTTCACCGCGGTACCCGCGTACGAAAGATGCATTCGAGTTATCGCAGTACTTTCCGAACCATCGGTAACATCCCGATCGGTTTGACTTCACCCACAGAATTTAAGTTTTTTACTGATAATTATAAACGGCGCCGCAAAGATAAAAAAGTAAAGATCGATACAGCCTTCTGTGGTAAGGTCGCTATTGTTTACTACTACCCCAACATGCAACCGGATATGATCGAATCTCTGATCGATAACGGTTACGAAGGGATCGTCATCGCCGGCACCGGCCTGGGACATGTCAACAAACCACTTTACCCCGCGCTTAAAAAAGCAGTTAATCAAGGTATCACCGTAATAATGACCGTCCAAACACTCTGGGGTTACGTCCAAATGTATGTCTATGATACGGGCCGGGATCTGATGGAACTGGGAGTCATCCCTTGCGATAATATGCTGCCGGAAGTGGCTTACATGAAACTCTGCTGGGTACTGGGTCATACCAAGGATCAGAAAAAGGTAAAAGAAATGATGCTTACCCCGATCGCCCATGAAACGACTGAACGGGAACCGCACGACGGCTACTTGATCCTGCAAGGTGGTTTGCCGGAAGTAAGTGAATTTACCGCAAAGCACATGAAATAGATTTCCTCAAAGCCTGACCATCGACCATACCTCTGAACTTGCTCATTACCTTGCCGGCATAGAAATCTATTTTCTTCTCACGCAGTCCTTTCAGCTTAGCCTTAGGTGATGCGAAACTATTATCCTTAATAACTTGCTTAATAATCGACTTTATTTTTTTAGCCGGAACAACAGCCAATTTGCTTTTTTTAATTATTTCTTTCACGCCAACCGAAGGTTTTTTCGCCAATTCTTCCATAATAAGGGAAAAAACTTCCTGATGAAACACGCCACGCGCGTAAAGTTTAAATAATTCGAAGAGTTTTTGATCGAAAATTTTACTGATGGCGAACTTTTGCCGCTTTAATGACCTCAAACGCTGGGTCAGGACTACCCCAACCAATGTCGGATCAACTTTTAAATCAGCCATGATCTGTTCCGCCACGGCCGCTCGAGGAGAAACAGCCAACTGACGGGCAATCTGATCAGGAATCCCCATTTTTAAATACCGCTTTTCCTTCTGACCGGGAGTTTCGGGTAAACGATCCCTGATCTTTTGGACCCGGGCCTCGGTAATTTTAGTTGGCGGAGAATCCGTATCAGGATACATCCGATTCGGACCGGGCAGGATCCGTTCAAAATCAGTTATGCCGTGCTCAAGCGGTTGCCGGGTCTCATTAGGGATCCCCTTCAAAAGCTCAACCACCCTTAACCTGATCTCTTCCAACGCGGTCTCAACATCCCGCTGACTCCCCCAGACGATCACCCCGACATCATTTTTGCTTACCTTCAATTCTTTTCTGATAACGGCCAAGTCTTTTTTTGACCCGGCGTAATCCGGATAATTATCCGTATGAAAATAATTAGGCATCTTATCCAAACAGGCAATAACCCGGATCCGGCCGGCGATCTCATCCGCGAAGGTCTTTCCCGGCTGGGTCGTAATTTTTAAAGCACCGGCCAAACCGCATATTTTTATCCCACCGAGCACATGATCTTTGTTCAGCTTATTTTTTAGAGGTGATTTATTCTCCTTCGCAGAATACTCCGAAACTTGTTGCGGAGAAGGAGGCGAGGAAGAACCCTTCCGAAGCCTTGGCGAAGGAGGGTTACCGGCCAGAGCTTTGGTCAGATCTTTTTTGAAAACTTTCAGGTTATCAGCCGTGATCTTTTTTCTAACGAGTTTTTTTCGGATATCCAGCAGAGATTTTTGCCTTAAAGCTTCGTAGTGAACCAGGGCCGGGATAAGACCAACCTGCGGGACACCTTTGATCTCCACTCTATCACCACCGGTGACACTAACGTTCACGTCCTGCCGGACCGACCCGATCCCGCGACGGACCTTACCGGTAACACGCATTAACCGCCCGATCTCGGTCACCACCTCACGCACTTCCTGAGGAGTACGCATATCAGGATGAGTGATCACTTCGATCAGCGGCATACCCAACCGATCGGTCTTAAAAATTATCTGGTGCCCCTCATCGCTGATCTCACGGCAGGCGTCTTCTTCGTAGCAGATATGACTGATGCGAATCTTACGACCTTTGTAAGGGATCCAACCATTGATCCCAACCACCGCCGTCCGTTGAAATCCGGTCGGGATACTACCATCCAGATACTGTTTCCGTGAAATATGCATTTCATCGACCAGACTGCAGTTCAAAAGCAGAGCAATCTCAATAACGATATCCAGCCCGACCTGATTGACCAGAAACGGCGGGGTATCATCCATTTCATAAGTACAAACGGATTCGCGGCTGAGCCGATAGATAACATTTTTCCTGGTCTTGAATTCCATCAGAGCGCAACCGTCATATTCCCCTAACTCGGAAAGGGTCGGCCTCATGTGGCGCAGGATCTCGACGTCATAAGAATTGGAATACAATCCGGCCGGGCAGTTGCAAAATAATTTCTTTTCGGTCAGTAATTGTTGGTGGATCTCAACCCCGGATTTGAACCCGAGTTTCCGATAGAATTTAAGGTTGGTGTAATCGATCTTTTTCATAGCGCTCTATTCAAAGATTATATTACACCGGCCTGAAGTTGTCAACAGTTGCCGGTTATCTTGAAATGTATTTTAGCTGGTGAATTCCCGAGCGCACCAGTGAAGCCCCATAATTCATCAGGTGAAAAATTCGGTTTGTCTGCTGGCATAATGAAAAACACACCGAAGGAAGTATGCGAGGTTGTCTCAACCTCGCATAGCGCCAGATTGAGACAATCTGGCGTACACCATTTAGAAGCTCTCAGGGTCTATTCAGCCGGCGGAGTCAACTGTTTCAGGGCCTCGGTTTGATCAGACGTGATCGAAATGAATCGAGACAACTCCATCTTGGTCAAAATATACTGCACCGCAGCGTTCGGTTGCAGGATCACAATATTACCTTTATGTTCTTTAACCCGGTAACGGAACTCGGTCAGGATCCGCACGCCCCGGGTACTGAGATAATTAAGTTCGGAAAGATCCAGGATAAACTTAAAGACCCCCTGGTCGTAAAATTTAAACATTGCTTCCTCAAATTGAACGGAGGTGATGCTGTCCAGATATCCTTTCGCCGTGATCAGTATAACATTATCCGGCAGTTTTTTGGTGGTGATCTGTAATTCACCGCTCTTAACACCCCAATCATCCATTTCTTCATCTAACAACGGGTCCCGCATCTTTTGCAGATATTTTACGGCTGACTCCTGATCCGGGACAATGGTAATGATCTTGGTCAGGCCGAGCATGTCGAAAATGGATTTAACCGCCCGGGCCGGATTAACCAAAACAAGATCACCCTGCTGATGCCGGACTTTGTCAAGAAAACTGGCAAAAATACTGATTCCGCGACTACTGATGTAACTCAAGCCATCAGTCGCCACAATAAATTTATATATCTGCTGATCATAAAACTTCTGGAAAGTTTCTTCCAGGCTAACGGACGTAATGCTGTCTAAATGACCGGCTAGAGATAGAAAAACTATACTATTGCCTAATTTTTCAGTTGTGATTTGAACATCAGCCATTTCAGATCCCCTTTTAAAACTATTTACTGTTTACTTTATAACCACCGATCTTTTCCCAGGGTATCTTATGAAACTGCTTATCTTTATCGATCAAAATAACATGGGCCGGGGTGACTTCCTGAACGGTGCCCTCCCAGATACCACTGCTGAGCATCATGCTGATCGGAAAATTTTTCTTCAAGATGGTAACTTTACTGCCGACCACCGATTGCGGTAAATAGATGTGTTTCTGATCGATCTTTTTTATCCGGGCAGCCAGTTGATCGTTCTTCCGTTGAAGTTCGGTTTGTTCCTGAACCAACTGCTCTTTCTCCTGTTTCAACTCTTTGATGTCCGTCCGGGCCTTGTCAAGTTCTTTACCCAGTTCCACCCCGGCGGTCGGGGTCATTTTCAAGACAACCAAATAAACGATCAGAACGAGCGCGACCAGGGTCAACCCGAAAACTGTCATTTTGGCCAACAGAGACAAGGTCGGATGCCGCATCTGGGCCACGCGTTTTCGGATATCCCTGGCAATCCCAACGGTACCGATAATATGATTATCCTCATCCCGCAAATATGATAAAGTGGTGCTGACGTGGACCATCTGACCGGATTTGGTCTTGAGTTTAACATCGTAGTCGATCACCCGACCCTCTTTTTCCAGCAGTTCAACGATCTTTTTGCGCTCCAACGGGTTGAAATAAAGATGATCGATCGACTTGCACAAGACCTCTTCTTTTTTATATCCCGTTAAAAATTCAGCACCCTTGTTGAACTCCAGGACCCGACCCAGGGCATCACCGGCAATGATCATGTCCGGTGAATCATCCAGGATCCTCTCCAAAAAGCTAGCGCGATTAGTCGGTTCGAATAACTTGGTATCGCTCGTTTGATTACTCATACCTGTCCCCCTTGAAGAATTAAATAATATTGGATATAAATTTGATGGGTAAGGCAAAGATGCTTTATCTGGGAATTTATTTTACTCGTAGCCAACATAAAGTCAAGATAAAATATTAATTAAAAAAATTAAGTCACCTTGCGATATTTCCCTTTGGCTTCTTTGACCAACTTAGTAAACCCGTGTTTTTTCAGGTTTTTATCACTCAAAAGGGATTTATTGCTCTGGACTTTAGTATTAACGTTAGCGGCTGAAATGACCCGTTGGACCGGGGCCTGGCATGACGGGCATTTGGTCAGCGCCTGATCCTTCATCCGCTGGAGCTCCTCAAACCCGTTTTTGCAGGTCGGACACCCTTTTGGCGCGTTTTTCGCCTGATATTGATACGTCGGCATTCAAATTACCTCCGGGTACATTATAACCACGAACACTATTTCATCAAGATAAAAATAATCAATTAAAAAGAAATGCGGTTACGACGATTGATCAAATTCCCGGACAGGGTTGGATCAAGGAGGGAATAAACCAGGATTATTCACCCGGGAAAAGTTCTTCCAGAAAGTCGTCAAAATTATCCGGAGTCACTTTTTCGGGCGTTTCAGGATCAGCTTTTTCAGTTTCAACTTCAGTTGACGGCTCACCCCAATACTCACTTTTTATTTTTTCGGCCAGTTGACGCATAAAAAGTC
>DAOWBV010000060.1 GCA_030633885.1 Planctomycetota bacterium | reverse complement strand
TTAATTCTCTTTTCAGGCTTGCCCTGTACCCAATGTGGTACAGGGGCCTGACCCCTTAGCCTCTTGCAAAAAATCCGACTGTAGCCCTAGTTCCGCATAATGTTATTGATTCTTCAGGTGCATCTTCCAAATCATCATCCTGCCCGAAAGTAAGCGCTGCGCTGCCGACAAGCGAAAAGGCCATTAAGCCCAACAAAAGCACCACGACCCATTTACTTTCCAGTAAGTTTTTCATTTTTTGTGACCTCATAATTAATAATAAGTTTCTATTATAACCTTACGTCACTTTTTAGGGTATAACTTCTGACTTGAATTATACCACAAAATACTGGCAATACAAGTCCCGGCTATTTCAGGCCAATATTTGAATGTTTTGACGGGCTGATTTGCTCGAGGCTGGTCTGGAGTAAAAGGCAGGGCGGGGAGGCGAGCCCCGATTTATCAGAGGTTTAATTCCTTAATTCGCTTTTCGAGATCTGACCTTATTTTGCTGTAACTAATTGTGGCATTTGATCCCAATACTTGCCTTCGAGTTGGCGGCCTGTTTTCTTTTTATTTGTTCCGCCCCATTGTTTAAAGAAAAAAGGGACTTTTTGTTGTATGCATTGATCGCGAAGATCCGTTACCCACTCAGGATCCATATATCGGGAGCCAGGACCTGATTCTCCGCCAACGATTGCCCAATCAATGTTTTGTAAATTGACTTTACCTATCGATCCAATAAGCGGTTCGAATGAGATAAATTTTATATGCGCTTCTGCATACCTCAAGCAATCTATTCTATCCTTATACTTATCGTTTTCAACGCTAACGCCCATCCAAATATTTTTTCCCCATGTCAGTTCGTCGCTTAACTCTGCTAAACGATCCGCTCTTTTCGTAAGAATCTGAAACGTATGAATAGACGCTCTGTTCATAACATCAAATATTTTTTTAATAAAGGTTTTTGGAACATTTCGATGAAAAAGGTCACTCATTGAATTTACAAAAATTGTTTGAGGTTTCTTCCATTTAAGGGGTAATTCAAGCGTATGTTCATGGCACGTCAAACCAAACCCATTGCGATAGTTTGCTTGCCCCATAGCTTGCAATCTTTTCGCCATACGTTCAGCGTAGCAATTTTTACAACCTGCGCTAGTTTTTGAACATCCTGTTACAGGGTTCCAAGTCGACTCTGTCCATTCTATTTTACTTTTGTTCATGACGGCACCTCAATCTGATATTTTTTAACTTTATGTATGTTTGTCGCTTGCCTATTGAAATCCCCTATTATATTTATTCGACCATTTTTAGTTAATTCTGAAATAACTTCAACAAATATTTTCGGCAAACAACCATTAATCAGTGCTTTTTTTAAGCCATCAGCATTACCAGAGATTTTGCCCGATAGAATGTCATTTTCCAATATCTTCTTCACCCGGGCCATTTTGTTAGTTTTGGTGGGATCATAAAAAAGAGTGTCTTCTTCGTAATCCTGGTCAATATTAAAGTTGGATTCGCCAGAATAGCGATCATGTTTCCAGCAAACCTGAAGAAATTTTTCCATGCCAAGGCTATGATTAGAACCAAAAATCAATCCATAATAATTAGGTTCCTTTTTCATTGTAAAGTGATGTAAGTAGTACTCTTTATTGCTTGGTATCAATGTTTTATAGTAAGCAGCTATTTCCCTATGGCATTCAGCTGGTTTGCTAGTATCAAAATTAATCGTCCTGGTATCAAAATATTTTTTTACTGCGGGGTGTTCCTTGAATCGTCTAATATACGAAGAAGAGATGAAAAAAATAAAATCTGTTCCTGGGGCGCAGATTAATTGCTTAAAAACATTTTCATTAACTTCGGCAAATCCATATTGATCAAGTAAGATGAATTTGCCATACTTTTTATCTGATAGTAAATCCCCAATGCCTTCTAAATTAAATATGTTTTTAAATTCTTTATTGTCAACAATGGTTTTCTCTTCGTATGTACACCTGTTGCATGAATGTTTCTTTTTACATAAACGGAAGTGTTTATCAACATTAATTGCTAGGCTGGAAGATTTTCTGTGCATCGATTCATTGAAAATAAATTGTATATCCTTGCCTTTATTTTTTGCCAGAAGACAATTCTGCTTGTTCTCTCCTTTTGCTTCACATAAAAGTCTGAGAGGTGAGCCGGGCGTTCCATTCGCATCTGAGCCGCTACCTGCAAAAAAATCAAAGATCACCAAGCCCTTTACGTACGGATTATGAAGGAAAACAGGATACCAGGCTCGAAAGCATTCAGAAAATAAATTAAGTTTTAGAATAGTTTCTTCCGTGTACAGATCTCTATTTATATCCTTTGGCATGTATTCAATCTTTTACAAAGTTTTATTATATAAACAAAAAACTCAGCGGCGTAGCTTGTCCGCGTCCGCTGAAATGCATTATTAGGTGCTTGCGGGTTAGCTATTTTCTCTTTTCGTTCCGCGCCTGTCTGCCGTCAGGCAGGGGAAGCAGAACACACCCCCGACCCCTCTTAATAGAGGGGAGCGTTTACTTACTTTTTCTTCTATAAAGGCGTCGGCCGAGCGCGTTGGACCAAGTCGTCCATTTTTCTTTCGGATCGGTGATCGCATCCTGTAAGGTTTTATACTGGCCTATTTTCGCGTCCAGGTTATCAAGGTGGTGCAGGACCATCGCTTCCGGGGTCATGGGTAGGACCGGCGCCCCATAAGCGTATTCGCCGTGATGACTCAATATCAAATGTTGCAGTTCCATTAATAATTCCGCCGGAAAATCTTTTACCTGCCTGGCTTTTTCTTCCAGCATCAGGATGCCGAACGAGGTATGGCCGACCAGCCGGCCTTCGTCCGTATGCTCCGGGGCGACCTTGACTTCGTATTCCCTGATCTTGCCGATATCGTGCAGAAAAATACCGAAGAATAGCAGATCTTTATTCAGGATCTGATATTCAGCACTGATCAGTTTGCCTAATTTTAAAATGTTGACGGTATGTTCCAGCAGTCCGCCGACGTAAGCATGGTGCAGTTTGATCGCCGCGGTGGCTTTTTTGAAATTGGCGACCAGTTCCTTGTCGGCCAGAAAGGCCTTGAACAGTTTCGCTAGCGAGGGATCCTTAATTTTCCCCATGGTTTCGATCAGTTCTTCCCAGAGGAGATCAATGTCTTTTTCCGTGTGGGCCGTGAAGTCTTCCAGGTCGACCTTATCTTCGGTGATCGGTTTGCAGGCATCTACTTTGACCTGAAGTATTTCTTTAAACTCGTTCACTTTCCCGCGTACGTGGATAAAACTTTGCGGGGTGAGGTTGGCGTTTATGGCGTCCGCGTTATCCCAAACCTTGCCGTCGATTGAACCGGTTTTGTCTTGCAGGGTCAGGGTCAGGTAGGGTTTGCCTTTAGCCGTGGTCCGGAGGTCGCTCCGCGATAACCAGAAAACTTCGTTGACTGTTTCGTTATTTTTGTATTGGTCGATAAATTTGTTTTTGCTCATGGTAAATCCTTAATTTTTACAGGGACTGTTATTGATGTTCTCATAATCAAAGAAACATGTAGCTGCGGGGCTTGTCCCCGCTTCTACAGGCGACCGCAAGGGTCGCAGCTACGACAACTGTTTCTTTCCGGAGCCTTTTACCAGTCTCTTAAAAGTCCCTGTCAGTAATTCTATTCTAGCCCGTATTCTTTCAGTTTTTTATCCAGGGTGGGGCGGGAGATCTTGAGGATCTTCGCTGCCTTGATCTTTTTTCCGTTACTTTCTTCCAGCGCTTTGAGAATACATTGTTTTTCGACTTGCTTGGTGATCTCCGGCAGGGAGAGGTTGGGCAGTCCGCTTAAGGTGGTTAGTTCCCGGTGTCCAATTTTCTGGCTGACACTTGGGGGCAGGTCGTCCGGGGTGATCGTATTTTTTTCGCACAGGACGATCGATCGTTCCATGGCGTTGCGCAGTTCGCGCACGTTGCCCGGCCAGGCGTGATTGGTCATGATCTTGAGCGCTTCCGACGAGATCTCCGTGATGTTTTTACCGGTTTCGTGGCTGAATTTTTCCCGGTAATAATCGACCAGCAGGGCAATATCCGATTTATGCTCCCGCAGGGGCGGGATATGGATCGGGACCACGGCCAGCCGGTAGAACAGGTCTTCCCGGAACTCGCCTTTTTCACGGCCGTTTCCATATTCTGATTGCTGGCCGCGATGATCCGAACATTGATGCTGATCAGTTTCAGGCCGCCCACGTGGGTTAGTTTTCTTTCCTCCAGCACGCGCAGTAGTTTCATCTGGGTGGTCAGGTTCATCGAGCTGATCTCGTCCAAAAACAGCGTGCCGCCGTGGGCCAGCTCGAATTTGCCCGGTTTCATCCGGTCGGCGCCGGTGAAGGCGCCTTTTTCATGACCGAAAAGTTCGCTTTCGAGTAATCCGGCCGGGATGGCCGAGCAATCGACTGCGATGAACGGTTTGTTCCGGCGCGGGCTTTCGTAATGGACCGCGTGGGCCATCAGCTCCTTGCCCGTGCCCGTTTCGCCGATTAAAAGAATCGTCGCGTCCGAGGCTGAGACCTTACGGATCTTGTCCAACACCTCGATCATTTTTTTGTGCTCGCCGATCAGGCTCACTTCACTTTTGACCTTGTTACGCAGGGCGGTCACTTCTTCATTCGCCTGACGGTATAACCGGGCGTTTTCGATGGACGTAGCCAGTTGCTGGGCGATGGTCACCAGCAGGCGGATATCTTCCTGTCCGAAGGAGCGGACCAGCTCCCGGGTATCCAGGTAGAGGGCGCCCAATAATTTGTTGGTTGTGACCAGCGGTACGCACAACACCGATTTGATCTGGTCCAGCCGGAGACTCTGGCTTAACTGAAAACGTGGATCGATATCCGTGTTCGGGCAAAGTACGGCTTGACGTTTTTTCAAGACTTGTTTTAAAATTGTTTGGCTGATGGTAATATCAAAAGATTTTCCCTGCCGGCTCATATTAAAGGCCGGGTAGGGGTTGCTGCCTTTTTCATCGCAGAAAATTATTGCCCCGCGTTCGCTTTTAAAGACTTTCAGGATAACCTGCATCGATTTTTTCAGTAATTGTTTTTCATCCAGCGTGGAACTAAGAACGGTAGAAATTTCATAAAGGGCTTTTAACCGGCGGGCTGTGTTGCGCATTTCTTTCAGCGTGTTGATGTTGCTGAGCTTATTTTCTTTGTCGTCGAGTGTTTTCATAGTTTTGGTGTCTTCGATCAGTGATGAGTCCTCATCGATCGGGGTGGAGATGAGCGCGGTTGGCGATGAATCCTCTTCCGGTAAGATTATCAGGCCGCCGCCGATGCTTGGGTCAGTAATTTTTTTTGTTTCGTTCGGATCTAAAGGTTCGGGCTGGCCGATGATCTCGAAATCCGGTTCGTAAACCAGTTGGACCGTGCCGATGGCGATCTGGTCGTTAGTTTCCAGTTTCTGCTGGCCGGGAATTTTTTTATTGTTGATCAGCACGCCGTTTTTACTACTCAGGTCTTTGATCAGGAATTCTTTATGTTTTTTTATGATCATGGCGTGATCACGGGAGATCTGTTTACCGAAGAGTTGGATCCGGCTGGACGAGGCCCGGCCGATGGTGACATCGCCGCTGATCTCGTAGACTGTGCCTTTGCCGATCCCCTGAGAAATGACTATCCTGGGCATGGATTAACCCCTCTTTTTTGTCATTGCGATCCGCCTTAGGCGGAGAAGCAATCTCAAAACATGCAAAATGTAAAGAAACTTGACATTTTAATTATAGTAAGTAGGGCGGTTTATGCAAGAAAAAATGGTGGGAAAGTTTTGTATTAATTATTATACACCATACCTCTAACGGGGTTAAATGGATTTCTACTTTTACAGGAATACTAGAAAGGATAATAAAAAATCCCGTCCTTTCGGACGGTATTTTTTCTGGTTTAGTTCGCCCGGCGCGGAGTTTTCAGGGTAAGCGTGATCAGCGCGGCCAGGACCAGAAGCGCCGAGGAGCAGTAATATGCGAAATTGAAACTCTGGGTCTGGACATAGACCTTACCGGCCAGTATAGCTAGCATGAACCCGCCCACGCCCCAAGCGGTGAAGACCAACCCGTAGTTCAGGCCGAAGTTCTTGAGTCCGTAAAAATCTTTGGTGATTGAGGGGAAAAGCGAGAGGTTCGCCCCGTAATTTGCGCCGATCAAGGCGGAGATTATTGCTAAAACGGATACGCTGGCGAGGATACTGCCTGTCTGGGCCTGCGACATCAATATGATCAGAATTGCTTGCAGGATAAAACAGCTGAATAGAGTCACCCGCCGGCCGATCTTATCGGAAAGGAAGCCGGCCAGGATCCGCCCGCCGCCGTTGCCTAGTGCCAGGATAGCGACCAGGACAAAGCCGAGTTCAACACTGGCTTGGATCTTGGCAATGGCCGCCAGCTTGCTGATGATCATCAGTCCAGCCCCGGCCCCGCAGGCATAGGTGAACCAGAGAATATAGAATTGCCATGTTTTGAGCATCTGACCGGCGGAGAAATCTTCTTTTTCAACTGCCGGCGCGTTGCTTTTTTGTTGGGTGCTGATCGGAGCGATTGGTTTACCGGGCGCTTTGAGCAGTTGGGCCAGGCCGACGACCACGACCACAAAGGCGATTCCGAAGATCATCATCATGTTTTGCAGGCCGTAAGAGGTGTTTAGCCATTTGGCCAGCGGGGCCGCGTAGACAGAGGCCAGTCCGAAACCGGAGACGACAATCCCGGCGATCAGGCCGGTCTTGACCGGAGGGAACCATTTGACTGCCGGCGGAGTGGCTGAAGCATAACCGAACCCGATACCGGCCCCGGTCAGGATGCCGAACCCGATAACGTAGCCCAAAGGAGAAACGGTAAAACTGGCGATGATCATTCCCAGTCCGACGAGCAGGCCGCCGATGGTAGCGACGATCCGCGGGCCGATCTTATCCTGCATCCGGCCGGCTGGGACCATGACGAGGCAGAAGACCAGGCAGGCGACTGCATAGGGCAGGGATTTATCGGCTTCGGTCCAGTTCCATTCCGCGGGAATGCCTTTGCTGATAACGCTCCAGGTGTAGAGGATGCCCAGGGCCAGGTTGATACCCATGCCGGCCAGGGCGACCCGCCAGCCGATATTTTTTTCCGGTTTTTCGATAAGAGGTGCTTGAGTGATGGTGTTAGTTGTCATCTTCTTTTTCTTTCTGAGTAGATCATAGTTGCGAGGTTGTTGGCTTTCTGACCATCTGGGTTCCGAACATGAGTTTTAGAGGAAAGTCCTAACGTAACCTGGCTAAAAACTTCGGGTTAACAATAACGCCTAATATACTATTTAATCGTATCGATTGCAAATAATTCTTGATCTCCGGCTGAAGGGCCAAAAGGGGGATAAAAAAACCCCGCCTTTTCAGACGGGGTTTTTAGTTTTTATCGCAGTCGGAACTTATTTTTTCTCAGCCGGTGTTTCAGCCGGAGCAGGTGCGGATTGGTTTTCCGGTACCTGCTTCATGCTTAACCGGATCTTACCGGTATCGTCAATTGACAGAACCACCACCGTAACCGGATCACCTCTTTTGACCACATCAGCGGCGCTTTTAACAAAGGTGTTGGAAAGCTCAGAAATGTGGACCAGGCCTTCATCTTTGTTAGGCAGTTCGACAAAGGCGCCGAAGTCTTTCACCCCGGAGACCTTACCTTTATATACTTTGCCGACCTCGACTTGGCTGGAGAGCATTTCGATTATTTCCTTGGCTTTTTCCATCGAGGGCGTATCAACAGTGAAGAGGTTGATCGTACCGTCGTCGTCGATCTCGATCGTGGCGCCGGTATCGGCTTCTATTTGACGGATCATCTTGCCTCCCGGGCCGATGATGGCGCCGATCTTGTCCGGATTGATCTTGATCTGGACGATCTTGGGCGCGTGCGGGGCAATGTCGGTCCGCGGCGCGTCCATGGCTTTGGCCATCTCGCCTAAAATGTGTAACCGGCCTTCTTTCGCCTGCGCTAAGGCCTGCTTCATGATATCAGTCGTCAAACCGCTGATCTTGATATCCATTTGAAAAGCGGTGATACCGTCTTTCGTGCCGGCGACTTTGAAGTCCATATCGCCATGCTTGTCCTCGCCGCCTAAGATATCTGATAAGATCTTAACTTTGTCTCCTTCTTTAACTAATCCCATGGCGATCCCGGCGACCGGTTTTTTGATCGGTACCCCGGCATCCATCATACTCAGAGTTCCACCGCAGACGGTGGCCATTGAGGAGGACCCATTGGACTGGAGGATATCCGAGACGATCCGGATCGTGTAAGGAAAATCTTCTTCGTTGGGCAGGATATGTTGCAGGGCGCGTTCGGCCAGGTTTCCGTGCCCGATCTCCCGCCGGCCCGGCCCGCGGATGGGCTTGGTTTCGCCGACGCTGAAGGGCGGGAAATTATAATGTAACATGAACTTCTTTTTGTATTCTTCGCCCAGACCGTCAATGATCTGTTCGTCGCGCGAGGTACCGAGTGTGACCACGACCAGTGCCTGGGTCTCGCCGCGGGTGAACAGACTCGACCCGTGCGTCCGGGGCAAAACGCCCACTTCGCTGGTGATGGACCGGATATCGGTTGACTGGCGGCCGTCGGTCCGTTTGTCTTCGAAGATCAGGTCGCGGACAGCGTTGCTTTCGATCCGATAAAAAACTTCACCCACGCATTTTTCCAGTACCGCCTGCCGCTCAGCCGGGGTCTGGCAGGCCTGTCCTTTTTCCGGTTTCGGTGCTTCCGGCATGTTTTCCAGGCATTCACAAACGACTTGTTTCTTGAGCTTCTTGATCGCGTTGTAACGTTCGTTTTTGGATTTGATCAAGACTGTTTTTCTCAGTTCTTTATAAAGTTGCGGTTTGAGTTTTTCGTATAACGAATCGTCGGACTTGACCAGGTCAACTTCCTTGGCAGTTGGTTTGACTTTGTCACGCAGTTCCTTTTGCAGGGCGACGATTTTCTTGATATGTTCGTGTCCGAAATCGATGGCCGCCAGCAGAATATCTTCCGAAGCTTCCTTAGCTTCGCCTTCGACCATGACGATCGATTCTTCACTGCCGGCAATGACCAGTTCGATTGAACTTTCGGCCAGCTCGGAGAAAGTCGGGTTAACGACAAAATTTTCGCCGACGCGTCCAACGCGGACCGCGCCGATAGGGCCGTTGAAAGGGATACCGGAAATCATTAAAGAGGCCGAGGCGCCGTTAATGGCCAGGATAGCCGGATCGACATCTTTTTCCGCGGACAGGACCATGGACATGATCTGGATCTCGTTGACGAACCCGTCCGGGAAAAGCGGACGGATCGGCCGGTCGGTCATCCTCATCGTCAGAATTTCTTTAGTCGTCGGCCGGCCTTCGCGTTTAAAGAATCCGCCGGGTATTTTACCCGCGGCAAAAGTGTTTTCCCTGTAATCCACGGTCAGCGGCAGAAAATCGCCGCCCCGGGGCGCGCCCATGACCGCATTGGACAGGACCATGGTTTCTTGGGAAGAGACCAGGACTGAGCCGTCGGCTAAATTGGCCATCCGGCCGGTCTCCAATGCAAACGGTCTGTTCCCGATCTGTGTTTCTACTTTGTGTACTGTCATGCATTCTCCTTAATTAATAGAACTAATTTATGTAACCCAACTCTTTAGAGTTGGTCTGATTTCGTATTTTCAAGACGAAAGTCTTGAGCTACAGTTAAAAAACATTGATGAGAAAATTTGAGAGGGCTGCAAAAACTGGAACACGGTCAGGTCGGCGGTTATTTTCTGATGCCGAGCTTTTTGATCAGTTTTTGGTAGCGGGGTTGGTCGTATTTTTTCAGGTATTTCAGGAGAGCGGAACGGTGACCCACCATGACCAGGAGACCGCGGCGGGCATGGAAATCTTTCCGGTGACTCTTCAGGTGTTCGCCCAGTTGGTTGATGCGTTCAGTCAGCAGCGCAACTTGGACATCAGGCGAACCGGTATCCTTCTGGTGCGTCTGATACTGCTTGATGACGCCTTTCTTTTTTTCCGCCAGTAACGGCATTTGCCTTCCTTCTTTCTCCAACTTCCAACGTCCTACTTTTTTCTCATCTCTTTTAAGTTGGCATAGTTTAGCATGATTTGGCCGAATGTCAAGAAAAAATATTTTTTAACCACAGATTAAACGGGCCTGCCTGCTTTCCTTTGGCGGTCAGGCGGAAGTCCAGAGGACGGAAGACCTTGAAATTACCAGGAAATTGAAAGAATGCGGGAAGATTTTGGAGATTGAGGTTCTTGACCACATCATAATTGGAGAGTTGCCTTATAGGAGCTTGATGGAGTCGAAACAAATGTAAGCTGGATTTCAGATAGAATAAGCAGGGCATTCTTGTTTTCGCAGGGGTGTCCTGCT